>NZ_JBICXQ010000015.1:0-197174 GCF_043200375.1 Streptomyces sp. NPDC048434
GCGAAGTTCTCCGAGGCGATCATTTCGAGGGTGGACTGCTGGCGGTGGAGTTCGGCGTCGACGGCGGCGGCGACGTCGGGGTCGACCTCATGGAGGGAGCTGTTCAGAAGCGACATGAGTCTTCCTGGGGGAGTCAGGGGCGCGATGTGGGTCCCCCCCCCGGACGGGGTCCGGGGGAGCTTCCACGCGGGCGGTGGCGGAGGAGGAGCCGGGCGGCTCAGCTCTGGATGAAGGCGGCGTACGCGTCGGCCGAGAGCAGTTCGCCCGGCTCGCCGCTGATCTTCACCTTGAACAGCCAACCACCCTCGAACGGGGCGGAGTTCACCAGCGAGGGGTCGTTGACGACATCCTCGTTGATCTCGGTGATCTCACCGTCGACGGGCGAGTAGAGATCGCTGACCGACTTGGTCGACTCCAGCTCGCCGCAGGTCTCGCCCGCCGCGACCGTGGAACCGACCTCAGGGAGCTGCACGTAGACGACGTCGCCGAGCGCGTTGGCCGCGTGCTCGGTGATGCCGACCGTCGAGACGCCTTCCTCGGCGCCCGACAGCCACTCGTGCTCCTTGCTGTAGCGCAGCTGCTGGGGGTTGCTCATGACTCGATTCTCCTGTACGCGAGGGTGTGATCGTGAAGGGGGTCGCCCCCCTGGCGCAGCCAAGGGGAGGGTCTTGCACAGTGAGACGCGCGGGCGCACCGCTGCCCGCGTCCGCCGCGCGTGAACCGTTACTTCTGCCGCTTGTAGAACGGCAGAGCGGTGACCTCGTACGGCTCATGGCTTCCACGGATGTCCACGCAGACACCCTCGGTGCCCGGTGTGGCGTAGGCGGCGTCGACGTAGGCGATGGCGACCGGCTTGCCGAGGGTGGGGGAGGGGGCCCCGGAGGTGACCTCGCCGATGACCGTGCCGTCGGCCGTGACGACCGGGTATCCGGCGCGCGGGATCCGGCGGCCCTCGGCGATCAGACCGACCAGCTTGCGCGGCGGCCGGGTCTCGGCGCGCTCGGCGGCCGCCGACAGTGCGTCCCGGCCCACGAAGTCACCGCCGTTGGAGGTCTTCTCGAACTTCACGACCCGGCCCAGGCCCGCGTCGAACGGCGTGGTCGAGGTGGTCAGCTCATGCCCGTACAGCGGCATGCCCGCCTCCAGGCGCAGGGTGTCCCGGCAGGACAGGCCGCAGGGCACCAGACCGGCGTCCTTGCCGGCCTCGGTCAGCGCCTCCCAGAGGGCGACCGCGTCGGCGGGCCGGACGAACAGCTCGAAGCCGTCCTCACCGGTGTATCCGGTGCGGGCGATCAGCGCCTCGACACCGGCGACGGTGCCGGGCAGACCCGCGTAGTACTTGAGGCCGTCCAGATCGGCGTCCGTCAGCGCCTTGAGGATGCCGGGGGACTCCGGGCCCTGCACCGCGAGCAGCGCGTAGGCGTCGCGGTCGTCGCGGATCGCGGCGTCGAAACCGCCCGCCCTAGCGGTCAGGGCGTCCAGCACCACCTGGGCGTTGGAGGCATTGGCGACGACCATGTACTCCTGGTCGGCGAGGCGGTAGACGATCAGGTCGTCGAGGATGCCGCCCTCGGCCTCACAGATCATGGTGTAGCGGGCGCGGCCGGTCTTCACCCCGCCGATGTTGCCGACCAGCGCATAGTCGAGGAGATCGGCGGCCCGCGGGCCGGTGACGGTGATCTCGCCCATGTGGGAGAGGTCGAAGAGGCCGGCGCGGGTGCGGACGGCGACATGTTCGTCGCGCTCGCTGCTGTAGCGGAGCGGCATGTCCCAGCCGGCGAAGTCGGTCATGGTGGCGCCGAGCGCGCGATGGGTGGCATCCAGCGCGGTGCGGCGGGGGGCATCAGTCATGGGTTCTGGGCTCCCAGGCATGGGTGACAAGACGGTCTCCCCATCTGTCATCGGAACCTGAGAGGTTCACCGGGATCCCGCGAACGGACCCGGTTTGCACCTTGGGTGGAGCCGCCCCGTCAACCTGGCAGTGGCTCGCTTTTCAGATCTGCCTCGCCCGCGCGGTATAGGGGCCTGAGAGATTCAAGGGAGGACTTGCTCCTTCGGCGCCCCGCCTTGGCGGCCGGGGACTCTCCCGCACGGGTTCAAGCGGCCGGTATGGAGTTGGCGGTGCACGGCTGAGCTGAGATGTGCACGTGGCGGCCACATCATTGCACGGGATCGCCGGATACAGGAGCCCTGGTCGGCGCCCCGCCCATGACGTGGGCAGATCGAACAATCACCTTGATGGGCATTACCTTTTCTTGACACTCTGCGGGTAGGGGACGGACTCGAACCGGAGCGGAACCGGACGGGGAGGACGATCGCGTGCACAGCGAAGCGGCATTCGGGGCCACTTCAGGGGCCGTGCCGTCGGCTGTCGTGCCGGCGGTGCCGCCCGTCGCCGTGTCCCGGACCGGCCGGACGCCGCGGTCCGTCGTCCGGCCGGGCCGCGGTGCCGAGATCGTGGACCTCCGGGGCGCAGCACGCGCAAGGAACGCCGCCGAGCTGCGGTTTCCGGCCGGTGACCTGGTGGTGGTCTCGGGTCTGCCGGGCAGCGGCAAGAGCACCCTCATGCATCGTGTCGTGCCGCCGCTGGACGCACACGGCGCCGCGGTGCACCGCATCGATTCGCAGGACGTACGCGAGCGCTGGGAGCACGGCAGACTGCGCCGGCTGCCGTACGCCCTCTACCGCCCGCTGGTCCGGGCCGCCCACTATCTGACGCTGGGCCGTGTGCTGCGCTCCGGCGACAGCGTGGTGGTGCACGACTGCGGCACCCTCGCGTGGGTGCGTGGCTGGATCGCGCGGTCGGCGGTGCGCGGCGGCCGTGGGCTGCATCTGGTGCTGCTCGATGTGCCGCCCGAGGCGGCGCGGTCCGGCCAGGAGGCGCGGGGGCGCGGGGTGTCGGGGTACGCCTTCGCGCGGCACCGCAGGGCGGTGGGCCGGCTGGTCGGCGCGGCGGAGTCGGCCCGGCTGCCGAAGGGGTTCGGCTCGGCCGTGCTCCTCGACCGGCGGGCGGCGAGCGCCCTGGAGACCGTCGGCTTCGGCTGAGCGGACGGGCACCCCGCCCCGCAGGTCCCGCCGCACGCCTTCTCGTCTAGGGTCTTTGGCCAGATGGCGCGGTTTGGAACGGGTGGATACAGATGATATTTCCGGAGCAGGGGATACCCCAGCTGGCGTGGCCGGCGAATGAGCTCGAAGAGGTGCTGGCCGCTTCGGTCGGGCACCCGGGCGCCGGTGGCCGGATCGTCGAGGTACTGGGCCGCAGCCGGGTGTGGGTGCCGCTGCCCAACGGCGGCGGCCCGGAGAGCGCGGGCCCCGGCGCCCGCGGCCTCGATCTGCCCACCGTCGAGTTCGACGGTGCGGCCTATGTCCCGGTCTACAGCTCCGAGCAGGAGTTCCTGCGGGTGGTCGGCGCACACATGCCCTTCACCGTCGCCCCGGCCCGGGAGTTCGCCCGCGGGCTGCCGCCGCACATCGGCATGGCGGTCAACCCCGACGGCATGATCGGAGTCCCGCTGCCGCCGCCCGCGGTGGTCGAACTGTGCCGGGAGGGGCGCCATGAGTCGGCCGGTCTGCCCAGCGGCGGCCGGGTGCGGCTCTTCGAGCCGGACTGGCAGGACGAGCCGGTGGACTTCCTGGCCGCCGCCGGACTGGAGTTCTCCGGCGCCGGAATTGTCCTGACTGCCCGGCGTGCCCTGGCAAGTGTCGAGGGCGACACGCCCGCACTGTTCGTCGGTGTGCAGATCGGGACGGACGCCTCGGCCCTGCACGACGGCACCGCCCGCGAGACGGTACTGTCAGCCCTCGGACGTGCGCTCGGCGCAGTACCGCTGCCCTGGTCCGTACAGCTCGTCATGCTCGACCTCGCCCAGGGCGACCCGGTCGCCGACTGGATGCTGGAGCGTGTGCGGCCCTTCTACTCTCGGGACCGCTCGTAAGCTGGTTGGATGACGAGCGGGCGCACCCACACGTGCCCTGCTGACAGAAGGGACGGACCACGTGAGCGCGGGTGCGCATCAGGGGCCGGCGGCGGCCGGACAGCTGGAGCAGCTGCTCCAGCAGGTCTCGCCCGGCCGTTACGACGCCTATGAGGCACTGCTGCACGCGCTCGCCGCGAGCCAGGTCTGGATGCTGCTCTGGCACGGCCGGGCCGGTATGCCCGATGCGCAGTACGGAAACATGGAGGTCGAGGGCCTCGGTTATGCGCCGTGTGTGACCTCGGCGCCCGAGCTCGCCGCCTCCGGCTGGAACCGTGACCACGAGGTCGTCACCGGCCCGGAGATCGCCGCCGCGCTGTTCCCCGACCGCTGGGGCCTGTGGCTGAACCCGCATGCCCCCGGCGGTGGTGTCGGCATCCCGTGGCTGGATCTGCGCCGCGTCGCCGGTGGTCTGGACCGGCTGCCCGCCGGTCCGCTGCGGATCTCGGAGCCGGTCATCGACATCCCGCAGTTCTACGCGCTGCTCGCCCAGAACGCCCACCGGACGCCCGCCGTGCGGTCGCTGCGCCGGGCCTGGGTGCAGCCGGCGCTCGGTGCCCCTTATCTGGCGATTGGTCTGGATCTGTACGACACCGGCCAACAAGCGGTGGATTCGGCGCGGTTGATGATCCAGCAGTCGATCGGCGCGGTTCCGGACGGTCTGCCCGTCTCCACGGTCGCGATGAACGACGACTACGACCCGGTCGGCATGTGGATGCGGGCCTCCACGCGCCCCTTCTTCGACCGTGACGGCTACGCCCAGCCGCCGGGTCAGCCGGCCCCCGCACCGTCGTACGGCTACGGCTCCCCGCGTCCTTACTGACAGCGCGTCTCCGGCCCCCGGGAGTGCCGGCCGGGCGCCGGTCCTGTGATGAATGCTCCCTGTATGCCCCGCGGTTGAGGCCCTCTCCCGCGGGTGATCGCCCCGCTGAGCCCGAACTGCTGTCCGTATAACGGAACGTCGCGGAGCACATCACAGTTGCGCATCCTTTCCCCGTCAGGGCTGGTGACTGATCGAGAAAGGGATGAAGACTCCGGAAACAACAGGGCCTCGGTCCTTTGTACGAGCGCCATCCCGTACGGCGTCGCGTGAGCCTCTGACTTCCATAGTGCGAACTTCCGCGATGCCCGCATGACTTGCACCGAACTTGCACCAGTGATGTGAACCAGGCCGCTATCCGCGGCGCGCAGGGGCCGGCCACCGTCGGCCGAGAGGGGTCAAAGGCACTGTGACGGCACCGATCGAGACCACCGGGGCGGCTGCTGAGGCGCAGCCGGAAGCGGTGCTGAAGGGCGTCGAAGGAAAGCGGATCGAGGGGCGTTCGCTCGGTCAGATCGCATGGTTGCGCTTCCGGCGGGACAAGGTCGCGGTGGCCGGTGCCATCGTTGTCATCCTGCTGATCGCCGTCGCCGCCCTCTCCCGTCCGATCCAGTCCCTGCTGGGGCTGGACCCGAACAGTCCCAACCAGTCGCTGATCGACCCCAACACCACGCTCCCCAAGGGCGATCTCGGTGGCATGAGCGCGGATCATCCCCTGGGCGTGGACCCGAAGTTCGGCCGTGATCTGCTCGCCCGGATCCTGGAGGGCTCCTGGGTGTCGCTGATCGTGGCGTTCGGCGCGACGCTGCTGTCGGTCGCCATCGGCACGGTTCTCGGTGTGGTCGCCGGCTTCTACCGCGGGCGGGTGGACGCCGTCATCAGCCGGATGATGGATGTCTTCCTGGCCTTCCCGCTGCTGCTGTTCGCCATCGCGATCTCCGCCTCGCTGCAGGGCGGTGCCTTCGGCTTGGAGGGCCTGCCGCTGCACATCTCGGTGCTGATCTTCGTGATCGGCTTCTTCAACTGGCCCTATATGGGACGGATCGTGCGCGCGCAGACCCTGTCGCTGCGCGAGCGTGAATTCGTGGACGCCGCGCGCGGCATGGGCGCGCGCGGGCCGTTCATCCTCTTCCGGGAGCTGCTGCCCAACCTGGTGGGGCCGATCATCGTCTACTCGACCCTGCTGATCCCCTCCAACATCCTCTTCGAGGCGGCACTGAGCTTCCTGGGCGTCGGCATCCAACCGCCCCAGGCGTCCTGGGGCGGCATGCTCAACCAGGCGGTCAAGTACTACGAGGTCGATCCCCAGTACATGATCGTCCCCGGCCTCGCGATCTTCGTCACCGTGCTCGCGTTCAACCTGCTCGGTGACGGACTGAGGGACGCGCTGGACCCGCGCAGCCGCTGACGGCTGTACCGGGCGCCCGCTCAGACGCCCCAACTGCGTTACTGCATTTCCGCGTTACTGCTTTTCCGCATTTTGAGGTTTGACGTTTCTCGACGAACGAAGGGGACACCGACCATCATGCGAAGGTCAGTTCCGGTCGCGGCTGTCGCGGCCATCACCAGTGCGGGCCTTTTGCTGGCCGGCTGCAGCGAGGGCAAGGGCTCCTCGGAGGGCTCGGGCAAGGCGAACGCCGCCACCAAGGGCGTCGTCAACGCCTCGGACGCGAAGGGCGGCACGGTCACCTACGCGATGAGCGACGCCCCCGAGTCGTTCGACCCGGGCAACACGTACTACGCCTTCATCTACAACTTCAGCCGGCTCTACGCGCGCCCGCTCACCACCTTCAAGCCGGGCCCCGGCACCAAGGGCAACGAGCTGACCCCCGACCTCGCCGAGTCGATGGGCAAGCCCAGCGACGGGGGCAAGACCTGGACGTACAAGCTCCGCAAGGGCGTCAAGTACGACGACGGCTCCGAGGTCACCTCGCAGGACGTCAAGTACGCCGTCGAGCGCAGCAACTTCGCGCGTGACACCCTCTCGCTGGGCCCGAACTACTTCCAGCAGTTCCTCAAGGACAACGACGGCGGTTACAAGGGTCCCTACAAGGACAAGAGCAAGGCCGGTCTGAAGTCCATCGAGACCCCGGACGCCCAGACGATCGTCTTCCACCTCAAGAGGCCGTTCGCCGAGTTCGACTACCTGGTGAGCGCCCCGCAGACCGCCCCGGTCCCGCAGGCCAAGGACAAGGGCGCGGACTACACCAAGTCCGTGCTGTCCACCGGCTCGTACAAGTTCCAGAGCTACGAAGAGGGCCAGAAGCTCACCCTGGTCCGCAACCCGCAGTGGTCCGCGAAGACGGACCCGCTGCGCAAGCAACTGCCGGACAAGATCGTCCTGAACCTGAAGGTCGCCCAGTCGACCATCGACAAGGACCTCCAGTCCGGTAACACCCTGGTGGACCTGGCCGGCCGTGGTGTCGACGGGCAGACGCAGGCCCAGCTCCTGACGGACTCCAAGGAGAAGGGCAACACCGACAACGCCCTTGGCCAGCGCCTGGTCTACACGGCGCTGAACACCAAGGTGAAGCCGTTCGACAACATCGAGTGCCGCAAGGCCGTCGAGTACGCCATCGACAAGAAGGCCGTACAGACCTCGCTCGGCGGTCCGATCCGCGGTGAGCTGGCCTCCACGGTCCTGCCGACCGACATCGACGGCTACCAGAAGTACGACCAGTACCCGCAGAAGTACGACGGCGACAAGCTGGACCTGACCGAGGCCAAGAAGCACTGGGCCAAGTGCGGCGCCGGCAAGACCACGACCACGATCCTGGCCCGCAACGACCGCCAGGACGAGGTCGACGCGGCCACCTCGATCATCGACTCGCTGAAGAAGATCGGCGTCACCGCCAAGATCCAGTCGTACCCGACCAGCAAGTACTTCTCGGACTACGCCGGTGTGCCGAAGTTCAACAAGAAGAACAACGTCGGCCTGATCATGATGCAGTGGGGCTCGGACTTCCCGACCGGCTACGGCTACCTCCAGCAGATCCTGAACGGCAAGGCGATCAGCCAGTCCGGTAACACCAACCTCTCGGAGCTGGACGACCCGGCCATCAACAAGCTGCTCGACAGCGCCATCGCCAACACCGACAAGGCGGCCCGCGAAAAGGCCTACGCCGAGATCGACAAGAAGGCGATGGAGCAGGCGGCGATGGTCCCGCTCACCTACTTCAAGGTTCTGATGTACCGCTCGCCCAAGGCCACCAACCTGGTGTCCACCTCGGCCTTCAGCGGTCAGTACGACTACCTCAACATCGGCGTCAAGAAGTAGCAGCCCTGGAAGGCAGGTGAAGGCATTGGTGTCCGCGGGCCGGCGGTAAACCGGCTCGCGGCGCCGACGCCGCATCCCCGTGTTCTCGTACATAATCCGCAGGTTGATCAGCGCAGTGGTCCTGCTGCTGATCGTCAGCGCGGTCACTTTCGGCATCTTCTTCCTGCTGCCGAAGCTGGCCGGGCAGAGCACCGACCAGCTTGCCCAGCAGTACATCGGAAAGGCCCCCACGCCCGCGGACATCGCCGCGGTCAAGAAGAATCTCGGCCTGGACAAGCCCGTGTACGAGCAGTACTGGGATTTCCTCAAGGGCATTTTCGTCGGCGTCGACTACAAATTCGGTCCGGAAGTGGCCAAGTGCCATGTGCCGTGCTTCGGCTACTCCTTCAAAACCCATATCGAGGTCTGGCCGGAGATCCAGACCCGGCTTCCGGTGACTCTCTCGCTGGCCGCCGGTGCGGCCGTGCTGTGGGTCGTCTCCGGTGTCGCCACCGGCGTGCTGTCCGCGCTGCGCCCCGGCTCGTTCTTCGACCGGGTGGCCATGGGCGTCGCACTGGCCGGCGTCTCCCTCCCGATGTTCTTCACCGGCGCCCTGGCGCTGGCCCTGTTCACCTACCAGTGGCCGATCTTCGAACGCAGCGACTATGTGCCGCTGATGGACGATCCGTTCCTGTGGGCACGGACCCTGGTCCTGCCCTGGGTCACCCTGGCCTTCCTCTACTCCGCGCTCTACGCCCGGCTCACCAGAGCGGGCATGCTGGAGACGCTGAGTGAGGACTACATCCGTACGGCCCGCGCCAAGGGTCTGCGCGAGCGCCAGGTGGTCGTACGGCACGGTCTGCGGGCCGCGCTCACCCCGATCATCACGGTCTTCGGCATGGACCTGGGCCTGCTGCTCGGCGGCGCTCTGATCACCGAACAGGTCTTCTCGCTCAAGGGAGTCGGCGCCTTCGCCGTTGAGGCGATCAACGCCAACGACCTCCCGAACATCCTCGGCGTCACCTTGCTCGCCGCGTTCTTCATCGTCATGTGCAATCTGGTGGTGGACGTTCTGTACGCCGCCGTCGACCCGCGGGTGAGGCTCTCGTGACCGACTCCTCCGAGGACAAGACCGAGGCCGTCGTGGGTGAACCCACCGCGGCCGGCTCCCGGCCCCCCTCCGCCTTCCTCGAAGTGCGGGACCTGAAGGTGCACTTCAACACCGACGACGGGCTGGTGAAGTCGGTCGACGGCCTGAACTTCACCCTGGAGAAGGGCAAGACGCTCGGCATCGTCGGCGAGTCCGGCTCCGGCAAGTCCGTGACCTCGCTCGCCGTGATGGGACTGCACCGCGCCTCGCGCCAGCAGCGCAGCAAGGTGAACATGTCCGGTGAGATCTGGCTGGACGGCAAGGAGCTGGTCTCCGCCGAACCGGACGAGGTGCGCCGGCTGCGCGGCCGCGAGATGGCGATGATCTTCCAGGATCCGCTGTCCGCACTGCACCCCTTCTACTCGGTCGGCAGCCAGATCGTGGAGGCGTACCGCGTCCACAACGACGTGGACAAGAAGACCGCACGCAAGCGGGCGATCGAGATGCTCGACCGGGTCGGCATCCCGCAGCCCGACAAGCGGGTGGACGACCATCCGCACCAGTTCTCCGGCGGTATGCGCCAGCGCGCCATGATCGCGATGGCGCTGGTCAACAACCCGGAGCTGCTGATCGCGGACGAGCCGACCACCGCACTGGACGTCACCGTCCAGGCGCAGATCCTGGACCTGATCCGCGATCTGCAGAAGGAGTTCGGCTCGGCGGTCATCATCATCACCCACGACCTCGGGGTGGTCGCCGAACTCGCCGACAACCTGCTGGTGATGTACGGCGGACGGTGCATCGAGCGCGGCCCGGCCGAGAAGGTCTTCTACGAGCCCCAGCACCCCTACACCTGGGGACTGCTCGGCTCCATGCCGCGCATCGACCGGGACCAGACGGACCGGCTGATCCCGGTCAAGGGATCTCCGCCCAGCCTGATCAACGTCCCGTCCGGCTGCGCCTTCAACCCCCGCTGCCCGTACGCGGATGTGCCCAAGGACAACCTCACCCGTACGGTCCGCCCCGAACTGCGCGAGGCCGGCGGCGAGCACTTCTCCGCCTGCCATATGTCGCAGGAGGAGCGGGAGCGTATCTGGACCGAAGAGATTGCGCCGAAGCTGTGACCGAGACGACTGACGACCAGAACAAGAAGATTCCGCTCCAGAAGACGGCGGAGGCCTCGGCGACGTCCGCGGAGAGCGCCTCCGATGCCGAGCCGCTGCTCAGGGTCCGCGGTCTGGTCCGGCACTTCCCGATCACCAAGGGCCTGCTCAAGCGGCAGGTCGGGGCGGTGCAGGCGGTCGACGGCATCGACTTCGACGTACGGCCGGGCGAAACCCTCGGCATCGTCGGCGAGTCCGGCTGCGGCAAGTCGACGATGGGCCGGCTGATCACCCGCCTCGACGAACCGACCGGCGGCTCCATCGAGTTCCAGGGCAGGGACATCACCCATCTGTCCCCGGGCAAGCTGCGGCCGATGCGCCGGGACGTCCAGATGATCTTCCAGGATCCGTACGGTTCGCTGAACCCGCGCCACACCATCGGCGGGATCGTCTCCACCCCCTTCCGCCTCCAGGGCGTCGAGCCCGAGGGCGGGCTGAAGAAGGAGGTACAGCGGCTGCTGGAGCTGGTGGGCCTGAGCCCGGAGCACTACAACCGCTATCCGCACGAGTTCTCCGGCGGCCAGCGCCAGCGCATCGGTATCGCCCGTGCGCTGGCGCTCAAGCCCAAGCTGGTGGTCGCCGACGAGCCGGTCTCGGCCCTCGACGTCTCCATCCAGGCCCAGGTCGTCAACCTCATGGACGACCTGCAGGACGAGCTGGGCCTGACGTACGTCATCATCGCCCACGACCTCTCGGTCATCCGGCATGTGTCGGACCGGATCGCGGTGATGTACCTCGGCAAGATCGTGGAGTTGAGCGACCGCCAGGGGCTCTACGAGTCGCCGATGCACCCGTACACCAAGGCGCTGCTGTCCGCCGTGCCGGTGCCCGACCCCAAGCGGCGCACCCAGCGCGACCGGATCCTGCTCAAGGGCGATGTGCCCTCGCCGATCAACCCGCCCTCCGGCTGCCGGTTCCGCACCCGTTGCTGGAAGGCGACCGAGGTGTGCGCCACCACCGAGCCGCCGCTGGTCGCGCTGCGGACGGGGCACCAGGTGGCCTGCCATCACCCGGAGAACGCGGAGCACGCCGGGCACGCCGGGACCGCGGAGAGCGCGGCCCCGGCGCCCGGTAAGGCAGCAACCGACGAGTAACACTGAGGACTTGGCAAAGTCCTGGGTAAAACGCGGCGGGAGAGTGCAGAGTCAGCACGGTTGTTCGATCTTGAGGTGAACTTCATCCGTGTGTCCGAAGGGATGACTCATGGCACTCTCCCGTTCTGCGCGTCGCACCTCCCGCTGGCTCGCGCTGGCCACCGCGGTGGCCTCGGCCGCCACCATCGCCGCCGCACCCGGCGCGTCCCCCGGCGCCCCGGGCATCGGTGACCCGTACTTCCCCAAGCTGGGCAACGGCGGCTTCGACGCCCTGCATTACGACCTCGGCGTCAGCTACGAGCCCGGCAGCGGCCGCCTCGACGGCCGCACCACGCTCACCGCGAGAGCCACCAAGAACCTCTCCGCCTTCGACCTCGACCTGCAGAAGCTGACGGTCGACTCGGTGCGGGTGAACGGGCGGCGGGCGCACTTCACCAGATCCGGCGACGAGATATCCGTACGCCCCGACTACCCGCTGCGCCGCGGCAAGAAGTTCGCCGTCACCCTCGCCTACCACGGTGTCCCCAAGCCGCTGAGCGGTCCGATCGTCTTCGGCTCCGACTACGGCTGGATGAAGACCAAGGACGGCGTCTTCGTCGCCTGCGAGCCGAATGCCGCCTCGACGTGGTTCCCCTCCAGTGACCACCCCGGCGACAAGGCGACCTACGACATCCGCATCGACGCCCCCAAGGGCCTCACGGGTGTCTCCAACGGGCGCCTGATCAGTTCCGGGGAGGCGCACGGCCGCTCGTACGCCCACTGGCGCGAGCGCCGCCCGATGGCGACGTACCTGGCCACCGCCACCATCGGCAAGTTCGACGTCCGTACGGGCACCACCCCCGGCGGCACGCCCATCTATGTGGCCACCGACCCGACCCTGCCCGCGGGCAACGTCGATGTCTACGGCGTCACCGCCGAGGCCACCGACTACTGGTCGAAGGTCTTCGGCCCGTACCCCTTCGAGGAGACCGGGGCGATCGTCGACGACATGCCGCAGGCCGGCTTCTCGCTGGAGGTGCAGTCCAAGCCCGCCTACTCGGCCGTGCGCAACGAGACGACCATCGTCCACGAGCTGGCGCACCAGTGGTTCGGTGACTCGGTCTCCGTCCGGCAGTGGAAGAACATCTGGCTCAACGAGGGCTTCGCCAGCTATGCGCAGTGGCTGTGGGCCGAGCACCGCGGCACCCTGAGCGCCCATGACGCCTTCCGCAAGGCGTACGACTCCCGGCCGGCGGGCGACGACTTCTGGAAGGTGAAGGTCGGCGACCCGCAGCGGGACACCATGTTCGCCCAGGCGGTCTACACCCGGGGTGCGATGACGCTGCAGACGCTGCGCGAGCGGATCGGCGACAAGGCCTTCTTCAAGCTGCTGCCGGCCTGGACCTCCGCGCACCGCTACGGCAACGCGGACACCGCCCAGTTCATCGCGCTCGCCGAGAAGATCTCCGGACAGCAGCTGGACGGCCTCTTCGACACCTGGCTGAACACGGACAGCAAGCCGTCGCTGCCGGCGAACTGAGGGTCCGGTCGCCTCGGTCAGCCGGAGTCCTGCTGCCCGCGGCGGCTGCGGAGCTGCTGCGGGCGCGGCAGATGCAGCCCGAGGTAGACCGCTCCCATCCGCAGTGCGAACACCACCCCCGCCGAGATCGCCGCGGCGGGGGTGGCCCCCGTGCCGAGCAGGTACAGCAGCAGATAGCAGCAGCCGCCGGCCAGCGCGGCGATCGCGTAGACGTCCTCCCGCAGCAGCAGCGGCGGGAACTCCCCGCACAGCACATCGCGGATGACCTCACCGGCGACCCCGGTCAGTACCGCCAGGATGATCACCGCGAGCGGGGTGGCGCCCGCGTCGATCGCGGCACGGGCCCCGATCACCGTGACCACGGACAGCCCGATCGCGTCGGCCACCAGCAGCGCCTTGTGCGGCAGCTGCCAGAACCGCAGATAGATCATGGTGCCCAGGCCGGCACAGATGATCACGGTCAGCAGTACCCAGTCGTGCGTCCAGTACAGCGGTCGCCGGTCGAGGATGAGATCGCGCAGCGTGCCGCCGGAGATGGACGCGGCGAAGGCGAGCACCAGGCCGCCGAAGGGGTCCATATTGGCGCGATAGGCGGCCAGTACCCCGCTCGCGGCGAAGGCGGCGACGCCGACCAGATAGAGCACGTGAAGCATGGCGCCATCATGGCAGGCCCGGAAGGAATGCTTCCGAGGGAGGCCGTTGAAACTGACACTACCGGTCAGTAACTATCCGGTGTAGCGTGCAACCCATGGCTCTGGTGACCCAAGGCAACAGCGAGTTCGACCGCGATACGGCGGTCACCCGCCGCGCCCCCGGCGTCTACGACGCACACCTCTCCGCCGGCTGGACCATCATCCAGGCGGTCAACGGCGGCTACCTCCTGGCTCTCATGGGCCGCGCCCTGGGGGATGCCCTCCCGCACCCCGACCCGCTCTCCGTCACTGCGCACTATCTGACGGCCTCGGTCCCCGGCCCCGCCGTCATCCGCACCGAGGTGGTCCGCACCGGCCGCACGATGTCGACCGGTACCGCGAGCCTCGTCCAGTTCGCGGAGGACGGCAGCGAGATCGAGCGGCTGCGGGTGCTCGCCGCGTACGGCGACCTCGGTGCGCTGCCCGAGGACGTCCGCACCACCGCCAAGCCGCCGGCCATTCCCCCGTACGAGCATTGCCTGGGCACCGACAGCGCCCCCGGCGGCCGCCCCGCCATCTCCGGCAGCACGGCCATCACCGACCGGCTGGCGCTCCGCCTGGACCCGGCGACCGCGGGCTGGGCCGTCGGTGCCCCGTCCGGAAAGGGCGAGATGCGCGCCTGGTTCGGCCTCGCCGACGGCCGCGAGCCCGACCCGCTCTCCCTCCTGCTGACCGTCGACGCCCTGCCGCCCACCGCCTTCGAGATGGGCCTGTCCGGCTGGGTGCCCACGGTCGAGCTGACCGCCCACATCCGCCGGCGCCCGGCGCCCGGCCCGCTGCGGGTCGCCATCACCACCCGCAATCTGGCGGGCGGTTTCCTGGAGGAGGACGCGGAGGTCTGGGACTCCGAGGACCGACTGGTCGCCCAGTCACGGCAGTTGGCGCGGGCGTTGCTGGAGGGGTAGCGCGGACGCGGCCGGTACGGCTGTCCCCGTCCTTTTCGCAGGTGGCTCACGGTGCGGAAGGGGAAAATGTGACGCAAAAGAGCGGGCGGTGGCCGCGCGGCACGTGACAGACTGAGCGTCATGGGGGACGTGGCTCTCAGAATTGATGATGCGACCGTCGTGTGGCTGCGGGCCGAGGGGCCGGCCGCGGGCGGCCGGTCCGACCTACCCGAGCAGTCCGGCGGGCAGCGGCCGTCCGGCGACGGCCCGCACCGGCCTCCCGACGCCGACGCTGAGTTGGAGCTGCCCGACGATTTCGGCTCCGCCCGGCCGGTCAGCGTGGACAGCCGGATGAGCCGGGCGCTGACCCGTGGCGGTGAGGCCCTCGAAGAGGCCCTGCGTCCGCTCAGCGGCGTACTCGGGCAGATCCACCGCTCGATCTCCAGCGGCAGCCACCGCCCCGACGAGGTCACCGTGGAGTTCGGTGTCACGCTCGGATCCGATCTGAGCCTCGGGGTGTTCTCCGGCAGCGGCGAGGCCAGCTTCAAGGTCTCCGCCACCTGGAACCTCGGCAGCGGCGCGGCGGAAGCAGGCGGGACGACGCCGTGAGTGCAGGAGCCGGTCCGGACACCCCGCTCCAGCTGTCCTTCGCCTCCGTACGGCACGGCGACCGGGCCGTCGGCGCGGGCGTACTGGTCGCCGAGCGCCTCGTCCTGACCTGCGCGCATGTCGTCAACAGCGCACTGGGCAGAAGCCGTTTCACCCAGGACACCCCCGCCCCCGGAGACACCGTCACCCTCCGGCTGCCCCATGTGGCCGGCCGCGATCTGCCTGCGCGGGTCGTACGGGAGATGTGGGTGCCGCCGCGGGCCACGGGAGCGGGGAGCAGGCCGGTCGAGCCCGGACAGGTGCCGTACCACGGCGATCTCGCCGTACTGGAGCTGACCGGGGCCGCGCCCGAGGGCGCCGAGCCCGCACCGTTCCTGCAGCACAGCTACGCCAACGAGACCATCGCGTTATGGGCCAGCGGCAATCCGCTGCCCACGGTGCGTGCCGTGCCCCGCGTCTCGGCACCGCCCTGGATCGCCCTGGATGTACTCGGCGGCGCCCAGGTCACCGAGGGCTTCAGCGGCGGGCCGCTGTGGGACCGCGAGCGGCAGGCCGTGGTCGGCCTGGTCGCGGCCGTACACCGGGCCCCGGAAACGGCGGCCGCCGGGACACCGCCGACGACGATGTACGCCATCAGCGTCCCGGCCATCGAGGCCGAACTCCCCACGCTTCCGCCCTCGGCGGTGCCCACCGCCCGGCGCGGCGTACAGCAGCTGCTCACCGCGCTGGAGCGGGTGCTGAAGGGCCGCGCGGCGGTCCTGGCGTGTGAGGAACAGCTCGCCGCCCGGCTCGGCAGGACCTCGGCAGGCCCGGCGGCCGACCTGGAACGTCTCGTCGGGCTGGCGGTGAGCGTCCGCCGGGGCATCCCCGAACTCCTCGATCTGGTACGGGACCACGAGCCGCCGGCCGCCGCCGATCCCTACGACCCACACCCTCGGCCCGGCCTCTACGGTGCCCGCGAGGACTGGGAGCGGCTGCGCCGCGCCGCCCGTACGGTCCGCCCCGGTGAATACCTGACCACCCGCCAACGCCGTGACCTCTCCGGCCTGTTGGCGCACTGCCGCCGCACGGATCCGCGCACCCTCCTGGAGCGCGTACTGCCGCACGCCCCGGAGCTGCCCGCCGTCACCGGCCTGGCCGACGCGATGGACGCGCTGGAGGGTTTCAGCTCCACCGCCGGCGCGCCCGTGCCACCGCTGCTGCAGGGTGTGGTGCGGATCAGCGCCGAGGAACGTACGGCCGGTGCCTATCCGGCCGAGGACCTGGACGCCTGGATCGAGCGGGTCGCCGCCCGGTCGGGTGTCGACGAGGCGGCGGTCAGCCAGTTCCGCGCCGATGTCGCGGCCGCCGCCCCGGTCCGCACCCCGGCACCCGGCCTGCCGGGCACCGGCATCCCGGCCGCCGCCCCCCGTGTGCAGGTAGAGCTGCTGCCCACCCCTACCGGGCGCCGTTTCACCTACCAGATCTGGACCTTCGCCGACCGCCAGTCGCACCGTCTCGCGCTGGTCCGTGATGCCGAGGCGGGCAGTGAGCAGGTGGTCGACGACATTCGCCGGGTGCTGCGCACCGAGGTCCGGGAGGATCCGGAGACCGCCCTGGTGGAGTACTTCCTGCCGTCCGCATGGCTCGGTCTCGACGTCGACTCCTGGGAGTCGCCCGACAGTGACGAGGACGGGCCGTTCGCGCCGGGGATCACCCGGCGGGTGGTGGTGCGCACCACGGAGCGCTCCCGGGAGAGCTTCGCCGGCTGGAAACAGCGCACCGCTGCCCTGCCGCACGCCAAGCACCTGGTCCTCGACCACCGTCACACCGACCGGATGGTCGCCCGCGCGCAGCTCGAAGTGCACCGCGACGCCGGAACGGTGATCGTGTGCTGCGAACCGCACCACCACGGAACGCTGTTGCGGCAGTGCGTCCAGGCGGGCGTCCACACCGTGCTGTGGCACCGTGCCGAACACGGTGCGCACATCGCCCAGGACCTGCTGGCCCTGGTCGACGGCGCGAACCACAGCGAGGTCCCCGAGGTGGTACGCCTGGAGCGGGCCAAGGCGATGGCCGACCCCGGGAGCGCCACCCACCACGGCCGCCGGCTGTCCCTGCTCTACGACGCGCCGGACCATCGCCCGCCGCAACTCGCCCCTGACGCCTGGGTGCTGACGCAGCCCTGAATCTTCGAGTGTGGACGCAGCAATGAACGAGGAGAACGTGCGGTGACCGGACAGAGCGCAGCAGGCGCACATGACGACCCGGGGACGGATCCGGAGGCCTGGTGGGTGTTCCGCGGCCCGTCGGACCTGCCTGCCCCGCCGCCCTGGCGCCGCTTTCCGGCCGGCCCGGGGAAGCCGCCCCACGCGCCGTACCTCCTGGAGCGCAACGAGATCTCCGTCGTCAACGCCGCTCTGCATCTGCACCGACCGCTGCTGGTCACCGGGCGCCCCGGGGCCGGCAAGAGCTCACTTGCCCGCGCCGTCGCCGAGGAGCTGGGGCTCGGCGACGTCCTGCGCTGGTCGGTCAACAGCCGTTCCACGCTCCAGGACGCGCTCTACCGCTACGACGCCGTGGGCCGGCTCCGGGAGGCCTCGCTGCGCCGCGAACGCGAGGCGCCGCACGGCATTGCCCGCCGCTCCCGGGCCCGGCACGCCACGGCGGCCGGCGACATCGGCCAGTACCTGCGCCTCGGCCCGCTCGGCAGCGCACTGGCGGCCGACCGCCCCCGGGTCCTGCTGGTCGACGAACTCGACAAGGCCGATATCGACCTGCCCAATGACCTGCTGGTCGTCCTGGAGGAGGGCGAGTTCGAGATCCCTGAGCTCGCCCGTCTCCCCGAGCACCAGCAGGAGGTACAGGTCCTGCTGAGCGGGAGCCGGGAGCGGGTCGCGGTCCACCGCGGGGTGGTCCGCTGCACCCACTTCCCGATCGTCATCATGACCAGCAACGGCGAACGGGACTTCCCGCCCGCGTTCCTGCGCCGCTGCGTACGGCTGGACCTGCCGGAGCCGACGGGCGACCGGCTGCGGAAGATCATCGAACACCATCTGGGCGAGCAGGCGGTCGCCGCGGCGGAGGACCTCATCGAGGTCTTCCATCAGCGCGCGAAAACCCAGACACTGGCCACCGATCAGCTGCTGGCCGCCGTCCATCTGCGCATCAGTGGCGCCGACCTCAGCAAGGAAGAGCTTCTCGCCGCCGTTCTGCACCGCCTCGACGAGCCCATGTCGCCATGATCGACCGACTGCGACAGGCGATGTCCGCCGGCGGTTACGACCTCGGGCCCACGGAACTCCTCGATGTGCTGTGGCTGACACGGGTGATGGAGGGACGTGCGGCGGCTGCGGCGACGGGGGAGTCGGGGGAGCGTGTGGACGGGGTGGAGAACGAGACCGGTGACGGGGCCGGGGCCGAAGCGGGTGACGGTGAGGGGCGCCCGGAGGCCGGGAGCGAAGAGCGTACGGAGGGCGGATGCGCCGACGACGCCGGCCCGCCCGAGCCCGCAGATTCCGGCGGGGCCACCGGTCCCGCCGGCCCCACGCGTTCCGCTCGCCCCGCCGAGCGTTCCGAACAGCCCGATCCCGCCGGGGACTCCGCGCCCCTGACACCCCCGGGACCGCCCCTTCGCGCGCTCTACGCCATGGGGAGCCAGGGCGGCGAGCCGGGCGCGGACCGCGCCCGCCCCGCGCGGGTGCCCGGTGGGCGTGCGCTGCCCGATGCCCAGCAACTGGGCCGGGCGCTGCGCCCGCTGCGCAGGTCCAGGGACCACCCGCACCGCACCGTGACCGACATCGAGGCCACCGTCCGGCTCGCCGCCGAGACCGGCTTCCTCGACGTCGTCTCCCGCCCGGAGCAGGAACGGCGCTGGTCGGCCGTGCTGTTGGTGGACTGCTCGCCGTCCATGCAGGTGTGGGGGCCGCTCGCGGCCGAGCTGCACGCACTCCTCGCCCGGAGTACGGTCTTCCGCTCCGTCCGGATCCATCCGGTCGACCCGCGCAGACCGAGCGGCCCGTTGGGCGGACGGCGGTCAGCGGGCGCGGCGGTGACCTTCCTGCTCACCGACGGTACGAGCCCGGGATGGCGTGACCCGCAGGCCGTACGCGCCCTGGCCGCATGGGGCCGTGGTGGCCCGCTGGCCGTGTTGAACCCGCTGCCCCGGCGGCTGTGGCGCGGCACCGCCCTGGACGCCCGGCCCCGGCTGCTCGCCGCGCCGGGCGAGTTCGACGCCCTCGGACGCCTCATCGTCTGTGACGCGCTGAGCGGCGAGCGCGATCCGGAGGCCGAGGGCCTCCTCGCGCTGCCCGTCCTGCATCCGACCGCCTCTGCGCTGGAGCAGTGGACCGGGCTGCTCACCCGCCCCGGTGTGCCGCATCTGATCGACACGGTGCTGCTGGACGAGGCGCCGGTGCGGGAGGGGCCGGCCGAACCCCATGGCACCGCCGAGGAGTTGCTGGTCCACTTCAGGGGGGCGTTCTCCCCCGAGGCCTATCGTCTCGCCGTCCGTCTCTCCGCGATCCGCCCCCTGACCACACCCCTGATGCAACTGGTGCGGGCCGCCACCATGCGTGACGCGGGCCCCACCCATGTCGCGGAGATCCTGCTCGGCGGCCTCCTGGAGCGCACCGACCAGGAGCGGGATGCCTGCGCCGCCCGCACACTGGACCGTGCCCTGGGCGCGCCGCCGCCGGGCCAATTCGACCAGCCCGTATACGACTTCCGCCCCGGCGTACGCGAGCTGCTGTTCAGCGGGCTCGGCGCCGAACAGGCCGTGGAGGTCGTCGAGGCGGTCGGCCGGTCCCTGGAGCCGTACATGGGACGGCTGCCGGACTTCCCGGTCCTCATGGGGGACGAGGAGGGGGAGCTGAGCCTGCATGCGTCGGCACGGGCGTTCGCTGTACTGGCCAGTCCGGTGCTGGAGCGGATGGGGGGCGTGGTGCCGGAGCGGACGGACCACGTGGTGCCACAACAGCGCCGCCTCGCGCCCGCGCCGCAGCCATCGCGCCCCGGGGCGGACGAGGCGCACCTGCCTCGGCCGCAGGAGCCCGCGCGCGAGCCGGCCGGGCCGCGGGCCGATGCGGTGGCGCTGCCCCCCGCTCCGGAACCCTTCGTCGGACGTACCGAGCAGATCTCCCGGCTGGCCGCCGGGCTGACGGGCGGTACGGGCGAGGCCCCGCCCTGCTGGGCCGTTCACGGGCCCTCCGGCGTCGGCAAGACGGCCCTCGCGCTGCGGGTCGCGGAGCAGGTGGCGGATCACTTCCCGGACGGGCAGTTGTTCGTGGACCTGCGCGGCAGCGCCGACGAGCGGCCGACAGCGACCGCCGTCCTCGAAGCCCTGCTGTTCGCGCTGGGCGTGCCAGCCGGGCGTATCCCCCTGCGGCGCGACGGCCGGGCCGCCCTCTACCGCTCACTGCTGGCCCAACGCCGCGTCCTCATCGTGCTGGACGACGCCCCCGATCTCCCCGACGCGTCGGACGAGGCCTCCGACGACGACGCGTCCGACGCGACGGCGGTGGCCCCGCTGCTGCCCGGCCGCGGGGGCGCACCGGGCACCCGGGGCGGCGCCGTACTGCTCACCGGCCGGGGTGTCCCACCGCTTCCTCCGCTCGCCGAAGCCGTCCCGCTGGCCCGGCTGACCGCGGCCGAGGCGACGGAGCTCTTCACCGAGCCCGGGGCCGCGACGCTCCCGTGGCTGGACGCGCAACTCTCCCCAACGGCACAGCGGGCCCTGCGCCTTCTCGCCGTGGCGGACGCCCCCGACACCTCGTCCGCCGCGCTCTCCTTCGGCGCAGCGGCCGCCGTGCTCGGCGCCACGGCACAGCAGACCCGCTCCTCTCTGGACGAGCTGCGGACAGCCGGCGCGCTCCAAAAGATCCGCGCCGACCGCTACCGCTACACGGGCGGACTGCGGCGCCTCGCCCGCCGGGCCGCCGGTCACGAGCTGCCCGAGGCCGAGCAGGACGAGGCACTGTCCCGGCTGCTGACCTGGTACCTGGCCGTGGGCCGGCAGCTGCACGCTCTCCGGTATCCGGGTGAGCGGCTGCTCCGTGACCTCGGCCGGGCCTCCGCGTCCGTCCCCCTGCCCACGCCGAAGGACGGCACCCAGGCCCTGTCGGCCTGGGCGGACGAGACCCCGCAGCTGCTCGCGCTCGTCCGCCAGGCCGCTGTCCGCACCCCGCGGATCGTGCCCGAGGCCGCTGATCTCCTGCTGCTCGCCCAGGTGACGGCGGATTCCGGGACGGTCTCCGCCGCGTATGAGCCGGCCGCCCGGACCGTGGCGGAGCGGGCGGCGGGGGAGGGCGACGCACAGGCCGAGGGCCGGGCCAGGGTCGCCCTCGCCGAGGCGTATCTCGCCCTGGGCAAAAGCGCCGAGGCCGAGCCGGAGGCGCGGCGGGCGGAGCAGCTGGCTGACCGCTCCCGCGATCCCCTGACGAGCTGTCGCGCGGCGTATGCGCACGGGATCATCGCCCTCCAGCAAGGCCGGCACGACACGGCGGAGCAGCATCTCACCGCGGCCTGGGAACGGTGCCGTCACCGCGACGACCAGCTGGGCGAGGCGGCGGCGCTCGCCGCGCTGGCCCGGCTCTGGGCGGCGGCCGGCAACAGCAGTGATGCCGTCCTGTTCGCCGAGCGGAGTGTGGGCATCCACCGCCGGGTCGGCGGCGGCTCCCCACGGCTCGCGCACGGCCGGTATGCGCTGTCCGAAGCGCTGTCGGCGGCCGGCCGGCACGCCGATGCGCTCCGTGAACTCTTCCAGGCACTGCCCCTGTTCGAGGAGGACGGCCAGCGCCTCTGGGCGGGGCGTACCCGCTGCCGGATGGCCGAGGCGATGGTCGCCCTGATCCGCCCCGGCGACGCGGTGAGCGCCGCCGAGGACGCGGCGAAGCGGCTGCTGGTGCCGGGCGGGGAGCGATGGCGCGCCGCCGCGCTGACCGCACTGGGGCACGCCGAGACCGCCCTGGGCCACAAACAGGGCGCCCAGGCGCACTGGCGGGAGGCACTCGCCGTCCACGAGGCGTTCGGCGCCCCGGAGGCCCGTGACATCCGCGCGCTCCTACGGGGCGAGGAGGGGGAGGCGCCGACCGGCCAGGGCCGGTCCGGCGTCTCGCGCACCGCGGAGACCGCACGCACCGGCACCGTCCTGCGCGACCTGACGGCGGCCGTCCGCACCCTGAGCGATCAGCTACGGCTTCGGAGAACGGGTGAGGAGACCGGCGGAACGGCAGCAGAGTTGGCCGCCCACCTCAACACCCTCGACGTCATCGAGGCCGAACTCGCCGGTCTGCTGGCCGACTTCACACGTACGGGCCGGTCCCCGCGCGCCGATCTGACCCGCTACCGCGCTTCCCTGGAGACGCTCACCTCGTCCGCGGCTCTGTCGGAGCCGACGCCCGGGGCGGCCACCGCGGTCCGCAACCTCAGCCGCCGCCTCGCGCCCTAGGCCCGCCGTCCCGTCCGCAGGAATTCCGCCAACGCCGCCGTGAGTTCCCCCGGTGCGTCCTCCTGCACCAGATGTCCCGCGCCCTCGATCACCTGGAGGCGGGAACCCGGAATGCGGGAGGCCAGCTCGTGCCCCTTCGCGACGGGAATCCACGTGTCCTGCGCGCCCCAGCAGATGAGTGTCGGCAGCTCGATGTCGCCGTAACGCCCCTGGATGTCGTCCGTGAACCGCTGGTCGTTCTGCGCGATCTGCCGGTAGAACGCCGGCTGCCCCTCGGCCGTGCACCAGGGCTCGACCAGCCGGTCGAGGACGGCGGGGTGCAGGCCCGGATGGCTCGCGGAGGACACATACTCCCGCACCAGCGCCCGGTGAAGCTCGGGGGGCAGTTGCCCGAACACCTCGGGGTGCGCGCCCAGCAGCCGGTACGTGGGTGAGCCCCAGGGCGCCAGCGCCACCGGGTCGACGAGCGCCAGCCGCTCGTAGCGCGCACCGTGGAGCAGATGCGCCCGCAACGCGACACAGCCGCCGAAGTCGTGCGCCACCACCGCCGGCCGGGCGCCCTCCCCGTCCAACTCCCAGTGCGCCAGCAGTTCCGCGAACACCCGGGCCTGCGCGCCGAGGGAGACGTCCTGGCCTTCCCCCATCTCCGAGGCGCCGTACCCCGGCATGTCCCAGACGAACACCCGGTGCCGCCCGGCGAGGGCCCGCGCCACACCCCGCCAGACATACGACGAGAACGGCGTCCCGTGCAGCAGGACCACCGCGGGCGCATCCCCCTGCCCCTCGCCGAGCCGGGCCCAGCGCACCTCGTCGCCCGACGTACTGAGGAAAGTACGGTCCAGAAGCCACTGTGTCATGACCGTCAGGCTAGTGACTCCTTACCAGGGTGTCGAGGGCGCGGGGAAAGTCGAGGGCGCGAGGGAAAGGGGAGGCACCGGGGTGCGGGTCTCGGTGACGGGCTCGCGGGGTCCCCGCCGAGCCGCCCACAGGTGTCCGGAGTGAGCGGCCGACGGCTCCCCCGGGCACGGCGCACCCGCGCGCTGCGCATGCGCCCCCGGAGCCCGCAGCGCCAGCTCGTAGAATCGTGCGCACCATGGTTTACCTCGACCACGCCGCCACCACCCCGATGCTTCCCGAGGCGGTGCAGGCGATGACCGCCCAGCTGACCGTCACCGGCAATGCGTCCTCGCTGCACGCCGACGGCCGGCGGGCCCGGCGTACCGTCGAGGAGGCGCGCGAGTCCCTCGCCGTCTCTCTCGGGGCACGCCCAAGCGAGATCGTCTTCACCGCGGGCGGCACCGAGGCCGACAACCTCGCGGTCAAGGGCCTGTACTGGTCGCGCCGGGCCGCCGACCCGGCCCGTATCCGCGTCCTCGCCAGCCCCGTCGAGCATCACGCGGTCCTCGACGCCGTGGAGTGGCTCGCCGAGCACGAAGGCGCCCGCGTCGAGTGGCTGCCGGTCGACACCCACGGCCGGGTGCACGCCGACGGGCTGCGCGAGGCCATCGCCCGCAACCCCGCCGATGTCGCACTCGCCACGGTCATGTGGGCCAACAACGAGATCGGCACCATCCAGCCGGTCCGTGAACTGGCCGAGGTGGCCCGGGAGTTCGACATCCCGCTGCATGCGGACGCGGTGCAGGCGTTCGGCCAGCTGGAGGTCGACTTCGCCGCCTCCGGGCTCGCCGCGATGACGGTCTCCGGCCACAAGATCGGCGGCCCGTACGGCATCGGCGCGCTGCTGCTCGGCCGTGAGTACGCCCCGGTGCCGGTGCTGCACGGCGGCGGCCAGGAGCGGCACGTACGCTCCGGCACCCTCGACACCCCCGCCATCGCCGCCTTCGCCGCCGCCGGCCGGCATGCCGTCGCCCACCGCGAGGACTTCGCCCGCGACATCGGCGCGCTGCGCGACGATCTGATCAAGGCCGTACACGCCGCCGCCCCCGACGCCGTCCTCGGCGGCGACCCGGACCCCGCGGGCCGTCTCCCCGCCAACGCCCACTTCTCCTTCCCCGGCTGCGAGGGCGACTCCCTGCTGCTCCTCCTGGACGCCCAGGGCATCGCCTGCTCCACGGGCTCCGCCTGCACCGCCGGCGTCGCCCAGCCCAGCCACGTCCTGCTGGCCACCGGCATGTCCCCGGAGCTCGCCCGCGGCACCCTGCGGTTCTCCCTGGGGCACACCTCCACCGCGGGGGACGTGGCGGCACTGGCCGAGGCCATCGGCCCGGTCGTGGAACGGGCGCGGAGCGCGGGGCTCAGCTAGGTGTGCTGTCCGGAGAGGTTGGTGACGCGGCCGGCCGGGCTGCCTGATCCGCTCTCGGCGTCGTGTCCGGTTCACAGCGGGTGGCGCGGGTGGGGGCGGACGGTTGCGTCGGCGGAGGACCGGGCGTTGGCCGGGCGGAGCATCTGTCCGGCGGCCAGCCGGCGGTAGATGGGGCTGCTGGTGAGCAGTTCCTCGTGACGTCCGCGGGCGGCGGTGCGGCCGCTGTCCAGTACGACGATCTGGTCGGCGTGCTGGACCGTGGAGAGCCGGTGTGCGATGACCAGCAGGGCGCATTCCCGGGCGACGTCCTTCATCACCGTGGTGAGCGCGGTCTCATTGATGGTGTCGAGGTGGGAGGTGGGCTCGTCGAGCAGGAGGATCGAGGGGCGGGCGAGCAGGGCGCGGGCCAGGGCGACGCGCTGGCGCTCTCCCGCCGACAGGGTGCCGCCGCGCTCGCCGAGCATTCCCGACAAGCCGCCCGGCAGGCGCCGCACGACCCCTTCCAGCTGGGCGAGCTCGACGACGCGTCGTACCTCGGCCTCGGTGGCGTCGGGTGTGGCGTAGGTGATGTTGTCCCACAGGGTGCCGTGGACGACGTGGGTGTTCTGGTCGACGACGGCGATGCGCCCGCGGCATGCGGTGCGGCTCAGTGCGGTGGTGGGCAGGCCATCGAACAGCAGGGTCCCGGAGTCCGGCTCGTAGAATCTGGCCACCAGGGCGAAGATCGTGCTCTTTCCGGCACCCGACAGGCCGACCAAGGCCGTCTGCTGCCGGTAGGGGACAGTGAAGGAGACGCTGCGCAGCACCGGCCGGTCCGGGTCGTAGCCGAAGCTGAGGCCCCGCAGGGCGAGAGCGGGCTCCTGGTACGAGACGGTCTGCCGGGCCGCCTCGCGCGTGCATGCGCGGACAGCCGGCGTCTCCTGGGAGGGCTCCGCCGGCAGGGACAGCGCCTGCTCGATTCGCTGGTACGCCCCCATGCCACGCTGGATCAGGCCGACCGCCCGGAAGACCGAGGACAGCGGAAGGACCAGGCAGGAGGCGTACAGCAGGAAGGCGACCAGGTCGCCGAGGGAGTTGGCGTGGCCGTTGACCCGCAGGCCGCCGATGACCAGGACGATCAGGAAGGAGCCCTGTACTGCGAGTTCGACCGCGGGGCTCATCATGGAGGCGAGTTTCGCGGTCCGTACGCCGGCGCGGTACGCCGATTCGACACGTTCTCCGATGCGGCCCGCTTCACGGTCCTCGGCTCGGTGAACCCGGACCATCGGCAGGGCGCCGAGCGCCCGTTCGAGGTCGGCGGCGATCGCGCCGACGGAGGTCTGCATACGTTCGGAGGCAGCCCGGATGCCCTTGAGAAGCGAGGCGACGATCACGGCGGCGGTAGCTACGGTGGCCGCGACCAGGAGCAGCAGCAGCGGGTCGATCCACAGCATCAGGACGATCGCCCCCGCCGCGACGAGGGCACCCGTCACCAGATCGACCAGTGCCTGGGAGACGACTTCTCTGAGCAGGGTGGTGTCCGCGGTGACCCGGGAGATCAGGTCGCCGCTGCGGTGCCGGTCGTACTCCCGCATCTCCAGCCGGAGCAGCCGCCCGACCAGGCTGTGGCGCAGCCCTCGTACGATGCTTTCGCCCATGCGCTCCAGAACGAAGCGGCCTACTGCGCAGGTCGCCGCTTCGGTGACGAACAGCCCGGCGAGGAGCAGCAACAGAGGCCACAGCATCTGTCCGCGCCCGCTCGCGTCCACGACATGCTTGGCGGCGAGCGGCTGGGCAAGCCCGAGCGCGGAGCCGACGAGGGTGAGCACGGTGGCGACGGTGATGGAGGCCCGGTGGCCGGTGGTGAGCCGGTACATGGTGGCGACCGCGGCCCGGGTGGAGCGGTCGCCCTTGGCCGCCGGCTGTGCCTGATCCACGACGGTGTCGGTCATCGGCCTGATCGGCTCGCGACGGCGACCGTGATGAGCCGGGTGAAGTAGTCGTCGGGTACGCCCTCGTGAACAGGGCGGCCGTCCGCCTCGATCCAGGCGTGCGCCGTGAACGGCGGCACCACGCGCACTCCGGTGCACCAGGTCGGCCAGCTTCCTCCCAGGCGGCACAGCAGCGCGGCTCCCAGAGACCGGGGCAGGCAGCCTTTCGGGCCTGCGCAGCGCAGGCTCACCGCGCACATCGCGTCCCGTGCGTTCTTTGCCTGTGCGGCGATGGCCGGCGTGGCTCCGCGACATGCGAGGTGGAGCACGGCGCGGATCCGGCGGGGCGGCAGGAGCGAGAGCGCGAGGGCGGGGGGCAGGACGAGACGGGCGGCCAGGCGCCGGGCGAATGGCACGCCGGTGGGCCGCTCCAGGGCGCTGGGGGTCGTCATTCGGCCAGCCCCGAGGCCCGCAGCTGCTGTACGAGGGCGTCGACGTCCTGCTTCGCCTGGACGAGGTCGATGTCGAACTCGTCGGCGAGCGCGGTGACCGCGGCGGCTTCGTCACCGCCCGCCATCAGCGTGTTGACCACCAGGGTGCCGGTCGGATTCAACTCCCAATAGTCCCCGGCGCGTTCGTCCAGGAGGACCGTGCCGTAGTCCGTCTCGGCAGTGGAGACATTGGCGCCGAACTTCAATGCCATGGTGTGCCTTTCTGCTGGGGAACGGTGGTCATGAGGAGGCGGGAGCCTTGGGCCCGGTAGTTCGGTGGAGACCGCGCAGCCACACTTCGGCGGCGATGGTCGAGTAGAGGACCGCGTCGCGCAGCTCGGGTGTGGCCGGCCGCTGGGCGAGTCGGCGCAGGGCTGCGCCATCGACCAGGCCGAGCTGTTCCAGCCGGGAGCCCTCCCAGAGCGCCAGCAGATCGGCGCGGTGTTCGCGCAGTCCGTTGGATGCGTCCATGGAAGCGGCGGCCTTGTTGGTGCGCCGCAGGCACGCATCAGGCACGATCCCGCCCATGGCGGCGGTCAGGAGGGGTTTGTACTGCCAGGGCGTGACGCGCTCGCTCGGGCGCACGGCGAGGCATGCCTCGATGACGCGGTCGTCGAGGAACGGCGATGCCATCGGCACGCCGGCCCGGGCCGCCATCCGGTCCCACTGGCGGATGATGCGGGTGCAGGAAAGGATCTGTTCGAGGTCGGTGTGCAGGCCGCGGTCCGGGTGCAGCGGTACGGCAGTCGCGGCGGCCTCGCGCAGCGCACGTTGGGCCATCCGTTCGGCGTCGGGGGTGACCCAGTCGAAGAGGCGAGGGGGCATGCCCCAGCCGAGGCTGGTGCTGACGGTGGCGGGTAGTGGGTCTCGCAGGCGGCCGCTGGAGTCGGCCAGCCACTTCCCGTACGGTCGCGAGTCGGCCAGCGCGCGTGCCGCGCCGCCCAGCGGCCACTGCCACAGGGCCCTGAAGCCGCGCAGCCGGCGCAGCGCGAACAGCGGGCGGGTGCGGAGCAGTTGGTGGTAGTACGCCTCCGAGCACCAGGCCACGTGGTCGCCGCCGATGCCGGTCAGGTGCAACCGGCTGCCCCGCTCCGCCAGGCCGGGCAGGTGGTGCAGGACCCTTGATCGGTCCATGACGCCGATGGTCGGTTCGTCCAGCAGGTCATCGATGCCGAGCAGGCCGGTGTAGACGAGCGGCGAGGCGTCGGCGTCCCAGACCACATGGTCGATGTCCGGCATCGACCGGGCGGCCTGTTCTGCCCAGTACAGATCGGTGTCGGCGGGGTCGCGCCCCGGCCAGGTGCTGGCCACTACCCGGGCCGGTGAGCGGTCCGCCAGGAAACAGATGGAGGTGGAATCCAGGCCGCCTGACAGGTCGCAGCTGACCACGCCACCCTGCCGGGTGCGAGTCTCGACCGCCGTGGCCAGGGCTTCGCGGACGAGAGGGGCGCCTTCGGCGAGCGTGCGTACCGGTTCCGGCGGTGTCCACCAGCGCGAGTGGCGTACGGTCCGGCCGTCCGGCAAGACGATCAGCGCGTCCTGGGGGGAGACGGCGGTGATGCCTCGCCACATGGGCGCCTCGGCGAGTGGATGGGGAACCGGCCACAGCAGCCGGATGGCCAGTTGCTCTACGTCCGGGTCGGTGCCTAGCGCGGCGGCGAGTACGTCGGCGCGGCTGGCAGCCACCTGTGTTCCGTCAACGGGGGCATGGAAGACCAGCCGGAGCCCGGAGGCGGTGCCCTGCACCCTGAGCCGCCCGCCGAGCGCGGCGACGAGATGAAAGCTCCCTGGAAGGGAGCGGGCAAGTGCGTCGAGTTCGGCGAGATCACGTAGCCGCCCGGCTTGGCGCTCGAGCTCTACGGCGTCGATCGGGCAGCAGCCGATGACGGCGAGGGCCGTGTGGCCGGCGCGTACGGTGACGATCTCCTCATCGCGCCACTGCCCCACCAGCCAGGGCCGGCCCGAGGCGTGCCGCAGGATTCGCGTTCCGGGGCGGGCGAAGGAGCGGGTCACGGCGGCCGCGTCCTCCCGGTCGGTGAAGACCGTGAAGTGCGCGTCGCCGGGGCCCGTCCCCGCACTCTCGTGCAGTTCAGTCATGACGTCGGGTCAGGAACCGTCGCTCGTCAGTTCTTGCTCAGGATGAGACGGTCGTTGCCGGAGCTCTGCAAGAGGCCGGTCTTCTTCCGGAACGTCCCGAGCCGGACCAGTGTCGGCGCCTCGTAAGCCTTCTTCATGACTTCTCCTCACGTACAGGTGTCACGACCGCCCCTCCTGGCCGGCTGGGAACCGGAGGCCGGTTTCCAGCCGTCCTGTCCAGGCTCATCGGGAGCCGGAACAAGGAAGCGGGTGTACGCAATAGCTACGTGCATAGGTGGATGCCGTAGCAAGGTCGCTGGAGAAAATGGGATCATATGTAAAGTTCTAAAGTGACCGGAGAGCTGTAAAGCGGCTCAGGAGGTTCGTCAAAAATGGAACATTGGGCGAGCGGGCTGCGTGCAAGGACGGAAAATCGTTTCGACCTGCGTATCTAAAAGCGAACGGTGGGTGTGGCGAAGAGGGCGCGCTGACGGGAGCCGGATGGAGCCGCCGGGGCGCACTCCGATCTTGCCGCCGTGCTTCCATTCCCGCTTCTTCTGCCTGAATGGCTGGATGCTGCCGCCGATCTCCATTGCCTCGCAGACCGCTCCAAGGCCGCATGAGCTGCGTCCGTTCTGCCCCGACCCTGCCGGCACCGAACCGGCCGGTCACGTACGCCTCGGGTACGCCCGCGCGTCCACCGCCCGCAGTCCGGCGACTGGCTACCCTCCGCCTCCGGCGAGGAGCCAAGATCATTCCAAGCTTTTTGACGTCGATAGGGCGTGTCCGGTGGGCCGGCGCGGGACCGCGCGCCCGCCGTGTGCCTCAGGTCTTCCGTACGGGCGGGCTTTCCCCCGCCCGTACGGGCTTGTGCAGCTCGGCCCGTACGAGCCGCAGATAGCGGTCCCAGTTCCAGTGCGGCCCCGGATCGGTGTGATCCGTCCCCGGCACCTCCACATGCCCCACGAGGTGCTCCCGGTCGGCCGGGAAGCCGTACCGCCGGCATATCCCGGCCGTCAGCCGTGCCGACGACGCGTACATGGCATCCGTGAACGACTCCGGCCGGTCCACGTAGCCCTCGTGCTCGATCCCGACGCTCCGCTCGTTGTAGCCGCGGTTTCCCGCATGGAACGCCACGTCCAGCTCGCGGACCGACTGTGCGATATGCCCGTCCTTGCGGACCACGTAATGGGCGGCGGCCTCGTGAAACGGGTTCTGGAAGACATCCAGCGCCGTCGCAAAGCTGCCCTGGACGACATGGATGACCACCCGGTCGATCTCGTAATCCGCCGGCCGGTCCGCCCGCCGGTAGTTCTCCGGGGACGCCGCGCCCCACTGCGCGCCCCGGAAGTCCACCGCGCCCGGCGTACGCGGCTTCTCGTTCCCCGGCAGCAGCCACCACCAGTGCGCCAGCTCACCCCCCGCCGCGAGCGCCGCGGCCCCGGCGGCCACCGCTCCGCCGCCCCCGATCCACAACGCCCGCCGCCGGGTGATGCCGGGCCCGGCCTTCCCGCCTTCGCGCTGCTCCCCGCCGCTTTCCCCGTCCCTTTTCCCCATGCGCTGCATAACGCTTTCGGCCCTGTCGGCGGTTCCGTCTACTCTGGACTGGCTATGACTGATGACGCTCCCCGCCGCCTCCGCGTACTCGCCGCCATGTCCGGCGGCGTCGACTCCGCCGTTGCCGCCGCCCGCGCCGCCGAGGCCGGCCATGACGTGACCGGCGTGCATCTCGCGCTCTCCGAGAACCCGAAGTCGTTCCGCACCGGCGCCCGCGGCTGCTGCACGATCGAGGACTCCCACGACGCCCGCCGCGCCGCCGACGTCATCGGCATCCCCTTCTACGTCTGGGACCTCGCCGAACGCTTCCGTGAGGACGTCGTCGACGACTTCATCGCGGAGTACGAGGCCGGGCGCACCCCGAACCCCTGCCTGCGCTGCAACGAGAAGATCAAGTTCGCCGCGCTCCTGGACAAGGCCCTGGCCCTGGGCTTCGACGCCGTCTGCACCGGCCACTACGCCACGGTCGTCCTGCGCGAGGACGGCACCCGCGAGCTGCACCGCGCCTCCGACATGGCCAAGGACCAGTCGTACGTCCTCGGCGTCCTCGACGACCGCCAGCTGGCGCACGCCATGTTCCCGCTCGGCGACACCCTCACCACCAAGCCGGAGATCCGCGAAGAGGCCGCCCGCCGCGGCCTGTTCGTCGCCAAGAAGCCGGACAGCCACGACATCTGCTTCATCGCCGACGGCGACACCCAGGGCTTCCTCGCCAAGCGCCTCGGCACGGCCCCGGGCGACATCGTCGACGAGTCCGGCGCCGTCCTGGGCTCCCATGAGGGCGCCTACGGCTTCACGATCGGCCAGCGCAAGGGCCTGCGCATCGGCCACCCGGCCTCCGACGGCAAGCCGCGCTACGTCCTCGACATCTCTCCGGTCGACAACACCGTCACGGTCGGCCCCGTCGACTCCCTCGACGTCACGGCCCTGACCGCCATCCGCCCCCGCTGGTGCGGCCGCCCCCCGACGGCCGGCGCCGCCACGTACACCGCCCAGCTCCGCGCCCACGGCGGCGAGACCGAGGTCACGGCGGAGCTGGTGGACGGCACCGAACTGCGGGTCTCGTTCACGGAACCGGTCCGCGGCGTCGCCCCCGGCCAGGCGATCGTCCTCTACGACGGCAGCCGGGTGGTCGGCTCGGCGACCATTGCCACCACGGAGCGGCGGGTGCGGGCGGGTGCCCAGGGCCTGTCCGCTGAGTCCCGGCCGACCAGCGGTCCCACGGGCTGAGGCGAGGCGGCCGAGGCGGCAGGCCGCCCGCCTTGCGGCCCCGGCCGACCACTCCTCGTCAGTCGAACTGGCCGACCTGGTAGTCGCCGGCCGGCTGCTGGAGGATGACGTTCCCGCGGTTGAAGGCGTTGATCAGGGCGATGGCGCACACCAGGGCGGCGAGCTGATCCTCGTCGTAGTGCTTGGCGGCATTCGCCCAGGCCTCGTCCGTGACGCCACCGGCCGCGTCGGCGATGCGGGTGCCCTGCTCCGCCAGCTCCAGAGCGGCGCGCTCGGCATCGGTGAACACCGTGGCCTCCCGCCAGGCCGCGACCAGGTTGAGGCGCACCGAGGTCTCCCCGGCGGCGGCGGCGTCCTTGGTGTGCATGTCGATGCAGCCGGCACAGCCGTTGATCTGGCTGGCGCGGAGCTTCACCAGTTCCTGCGTCGCGAACGGCAGCGTCGAGTCCGCGAGCGCCTTGCCCGCCGAGATGAGGTGCTTCATGGCCTTGGCGGCGACCGGGCTGGCCATGAGGTTCAACCGAGCATTCATGGTGCACTCCTGTGTCGTTGTTGCTGGTTAACCCCTTGGACGGGACAGCTCGGCGAGATGTGACATCGACGAATGTGACGCCGGAGTCAGAGAGCGCGTGGGCGGCCGGCGTCGCAGAGCGCGCCGGACGACCGGGGCCACGGAGCGCGCCGGACGACCAGGGGCGCGGAGTGCGCTGGACGGCCGGAGTCACAGAGCGCGGTGGATGCCCCCGTTCTCGGCAAGCGTCAGATGGCGGCCCTCGCCGAACATCTCCGCCAGGGTCATCGCCGGATACTCGATCGGCTCGTCCCGGCCCTCCAGACACGCCCGCGCACGCCATCGCCGTCGACCGTGCTCGACGACCACATCCGCGCACGCCGTCGACGGCGCCTCGATCTCCATCAGCCGCGCGGCCCCTGACGCGGTACTGACCTGGTGGGACCGGGAGTTGAACCGGGGGGTGACGGCGCCGGAACGTCGCTTGTGCTGATGCACCTGTGGCTCTGGCGGATGGGCTTGACGAGGCGGCTCAGGTCGACCAGGACCGCGTCAGGGGCCGCGCGGCGGGTGTCGATGCGTACTTCGACGGCCGGGGCGCGGCCGTAGGTGATCAGGAGTTTGCGGCCGTCGTCGTCCTGGGGGGCGCGCCAGACCCAGTCCACGCCGTCGACCTGTGCGCAGGGGTCGTTGGTGGGCAGCGGCGTGGCCAGGCCGCAGCGGACGATGACCGCGCCGTCTCCCCATACGGCGGCGCCCTTCACGTCGGCGGGAGTGCGGTCGGCGCCGGCGACCTCGTCGGGGTAGGCGGCGGTGAGGCGGGTGCACGCGGCGGATCCGGCGCGAGGTGCGGCTTCGAGGCCGAAGGCGGGTGAGGTGACGCTCTCGTAGGCAATCAGGGAGGCGGCGGCGACGGTGACGGCGGCAGCGCTGAGGAGGACGGGGGTGCGTCGGAGGCGTCGGGTGGACGGGGGCATGGTGAGTGGCCTTGGTTCCTTGGGGGCGGGTGTGATGTCCAAGTGGACGCTGTCCGATGGTGCGTTGCCCTCCGGGACGTGGTGAAGGAGGAGCTGTGCAGCCCCCGAGAGGGCATCAGGAGGGGCGGGTGGAGGCGGCCGTACCGTCCTGAGCGGCCTTCACCAATGCGTCGATCTTGGTTTCGTCGAGCTGGCCGGAGGAGGAGGCGGCGACCTTCCCGTGCGGGTCGATGGCGAAGGTGAGCGGGAGGCCCTGGGTGTTCAGGACGCCGTTGGGGAGCTTGAGGGCCTGCTTGCCGTCGGAGTCCAGGAGGCTGGGGTAGTTCATGTGGAACTCACCGGCGAAAGCGCGGCCGTTGGCGGCCGAGTTGTCCTGGTCCAGGCCGACGATGACGACCCCGCGCGCCCGCAGCTTCTTGTGGGTCTTGACCAGGAGGGGGGTTTCCGCGCGGCAGGGTCCGCACCACGATGCCCAGCCGTTGACCAGGATCGTCCTGCCCTTGTAGGCGGACAGGCTGAGGGGTTTGCCGTCCAGGTCGCTGCCGGTGAAGTCGGGGGCCTGCGGCCGGTGGCGGGCCTCGATGGTCAGTACGCCGTCCTTGCCCTGGTGGTAGCCCTCTCGCGGGTCGGTGCCGTCGTTGGCGGCGATCAGGCCGGCGCCGACGGCAACGACCGTGAGCGCGGCCAGAGACAGGACGATGATCCGGGGCGGGGTTTTCACGGGAAGTCCTCGGTGCAGTCTGCCGGTTGGGTCACTCGAGGATCTCAACCGCCCGGGAAGGGGGTGCGCGCGGGCCTCGACGGGAGGGGCGGCCGGGGCCCGCGTGCGGTCAGGGGGCTTCCGGCCGGTGTCTGTCGGGCTGCTCGATGCCGCCGTACGCGCTCGCGCGGCGCCCGGCCGAAGCGCTGGGTGATGCGCTGCGGGCCGCCCGCAACTGACAAATGTCATGGGGAACCGAGGACAGGCGAAACTGTTGCGCCGCGCGGCCGTGCCCGAAGCTGAAGGCGTCGAGGACAGCCGTCCTGCAGAGAGCAACTTGGGGGGACCGCCGTGAACCGGAGCGAGAGCGAGAGCCGAAGTCAGCGCCGGACGCGGAGCGAGGTGACCGCGGACGGCAAGAGCCCTCGTCCGCTGGCGCAGAGCCTGCTGCCGCTGGTCCTGGACGCGGGGGTTCCGCTGGCGTCGTACTACCTCCTGAGCAACGCGTTCGGGCTGAGCGATGTCGCGGCGCTGGGCTGGAGCAGTGTGGTGCCGGCGTTGCGTACGGTCTGGAGCCTGGTGCGGGGCACGGGTGTCAACGGCCTTGCGCTGCTGATCCTCGTCGTCAACGTCGTGGGTCTGGCCATGAGCGCGATGACCGGCGATCCGCGGCTGATGCTTGCCAAGGACAGCGGGGTGAGCAGTGTCATCGGCATCTCGATGATCGTCTCCGTGTTCATGGGGAAGCCCCTGATGACCGCCGGCCTCAAGCCGTTCGTGACGAAGGGGAACGCGGCGAGGAGTGCCGCCTGGGACCGGCTGGCGGCCGGGTCCGCACCGTTCCGACGAGCCGAGCGGAGGTTCTCGCTGATATGGGGGACCGTGCTGCTGGTCGAGTGCGTGGCGCGGGTGATCGGCGCCTACACCGTTCCGGTGCACACGATGGTCTGGCTGGGGCCGGTGCTGATGGTGGCCGCGATCCTGGTGGCGATGGTCGTGGCGGGGGGTGGCTGCGCCGAGCCGATGGTGAAGATGGTGGGAGCCGAGGTGGAGCGCGTCGGCGACCATCACTCCGGTGAGGCGGGGGCGGGGGCGACCGCTGCCGTGCCGACCGTGACGGGAAGCTGACGGGGCCAGGGGCCGAGGCGTCCCCAGGGACGGGCCGGCCGGGACCAGCCGCCACGGGGGTGGGCTGGTCCCGGCCGGTCATCTGGGGCCGGCCGGGACCGGCGGGAGCAGAAGCGGCGACACAGGCCTCGGGTGCCTGGCCGGAGAACCGGGCGCCGCGGGCCCGGTGTGTGGGGGCCACGCACGGCGACTTGGGAAAAAGGGGCTCGTGACGGTTATGACGGGCATCGGCATGGGGGCGGCATCCGCGGAGGGGGCGGGCGGTGCGCGCGGGGCTCATGAGGTGCGGGAAAGGTGTCCGCCGGTCAACTGTGAGGTGTTGCACAGCGCCCGCCGGAAAGGGGTGTGCGCGATGCGGGGAGCCGCGCCAGACGGGCGCTGCCGACGCGCTGACCTGCGGACATGGGGTGGGGGAGAGGCGCGCCGGGGGCGTCAGGGGGTTGGCGGGATTGCGTAAGGGAACGACGTGTCGCGCATCCCACAGTCGATCGGCGGGGTGCCGCCCATAAAGTCGGCAACGCGACAGGACGTCAAAGGTTGCCGGGTCGTGGAGTGGTGACGATAAGGACTCACGAGGAGTTGTTGAGCTTGTGAGGGCTCGTCAGGGTCCGGACCACAGACGGCCTCTCCGCGGCCACGAAGGGAACGGAAGTCATGTCGACTGTTCAATCTGAGGTCAATCCCGGCATTCATCCGGCCGGGCCGGCCTCCCTGTACGCCGAGCTGGTCCGGCGGAATCCTGGGGAGCCCGAATTCCACCAGGCGGCTCTTGAGGTGCTGGAGACGCTGGCCCCCGTGCTGAGCGCCCGCCCCGAGTTCGCCGAGGCGAAGATCCTGGAGCGGATCTGCGAACCGGAACGGCAGGTCATGTTCCGGGTCCCCTGGCAGGACGATGCCGGGGCGATTCACGTCAACCGGGGATTCCGGGTGGAATTCAACAGCGCGCTCGGCCCGTACAAGGGCGGTCTGCGCTTCCACTCGTCCGTGAATCTGGGGATCGTGAAGTTCCTCGGCTTCGAGCAGATCTTCAAGAATTCCCTGACCGGGCTGAACATCGGCGGCGGCAAGGGCGGCAGCGACTTCGATCCGCACGGTAGGTCGGACGCCGAAGTGATGCGCTTCTGCCAGTCCTTCATGACGGAGCTGCACCGTCATCTCGGCGAGCACACGGACGTACCGGCCGGCGACATCGGCGTGGGCGGCCGGGAGATCGGCTATCTCTTCGGCCAGTACCGGCGGATCACCAACCGCTGGGAGGCCAGTGTGCTCACCGGCAAGGGGCTGGCCTGGGGCGGCTCCAAGGCCCGCACGGAGGCCACCGGTTACGGCAATGTGCTGTTCACCGAGGAGATGCTCAAGAAGCGCGGCGAGGAGCTGGACGGGCAGCAGGTGGTGGTCTCCGGGTCCGGCAATGTCGCGATCTACACCATCGAGAAGGCGCAGGCGCTCGGCGCCAACGTGCTGACCTGCTCGGACTCCGGTGGCTATGTCGTGGACGAGAAGGGCATCGATCTGACGCTGCTGCGGCAGATCAAGGAGGTCGAGCGCGGCCGGATCAGCGAGTACGCCGAGCGGCGCGGGGTGTCGGCCAGGTATGTGCCGGGTGGGCGGGTGTGGGATGTCGCGTGCGATGTGGCGCTGCCGTCGGCGACCCAGAACGAGCTGGACGCGGACGCCGCCCGGATCCTGGTCCGCAACGGCGTCAAGGCGGTCTCCGAGGGGGCCAACATGCCGACCACCCCGGCGGCGGTGACGCTGCTCAAGGAGGCCGGGGTGGCCTTCGGCCCCGGTAAGGCCGCCAACGCGGGCGGTGTGGCGACCAGCGCGCTGGAGATGCGGCAGAACGCCTCGCGCGAGGCATGGTCCTTCGAGCGTACGGAGGGTGAGCTCGCGGCGATCATGCGCGGGATCCACCACCGCTGCTACGAGACCGCCGAACGGTTCGGGCTGCCCGGCGACTATGTCGCGGGCGCCAATATCGCCGGCTTCGAGCGGGTCGCCGAAGCGATGCTGGACCAGGGGCTGATCTAGCGGAGGGCGCGGGCGGCGGGGCGGTCCCTTAGGGGGCACCCCGCCGTCCGGTTTCTCCCGTACGGACCTGCCCTGCCGCCCGGCTCGTCCCGTACGGGCACGGCCCCGGTGCGTGGCTTCTCCCGTACGGGCACCGCCCGCCGCCCGGCTCGTAAGGTGACCGCATGAACATCTGCGTCTTCTGCTCCGCCGCCGACCTCGACGACCGTTACGTCGTGCCCGCCCGCCGGTTCGCCGAGCTGATCGGCAAGGGCGGGCATGCGCTGGTCTGGGGCGGCTCGGACACCGGCCTGATGAAGGTCATGGCCGACGGGGTGGAGGAGGCCGGCGGGAAGCTGATCGGCGTCTCCGTGGAGTTCCTGGCGCACAAGGCGCGCGAGGGCGTCGATGAGATGGTCGTCACCAAGGACCTCGCCGAGCGCAAGGCACAGATGCTCGCCCGCGCGGACGCCATCGTCGTGATGGTCGGCGGCACGGGCACGCTGGACGAGGCCACCGAGATCCTGGAGCTGCGCAAGCACGGGATGCACACCAAGCCGGTGGTGCTGCTGAACACCGCCGGTTTCTACGACGGGTTGCAGGAGCAGTTCCAGCGGATGGAGTCGGAGGGGTTCCTGCCGATTCCGCTCACCGACCTGGTCTTCTTCGCGGCCGACGGCGTCGGTGCGCTGGCCTACCTGGAGGAGAAGGCGGGCATCCAGGCCTGAGCCGCCGGGCCCCGCGTCCCCTCGCCCGCTCGTTAGGATCGCCCCATGGGTACGCACTTGATCACGGGCGCAGGGTCGGGCATTGGAGCGGCGGTCGCACGGCGGCTCGCGGAGCGCGGGGAGGAGCTGTGGCTGCTGGCGCGCAACGCGGTCCGGGCCAAGGAGCTGGCCGCGCAGTTCCCCGGTGCCCGCACGCTCGTGGGTGATCTCGCCAACCCCGAGAAGCTGTCGTGGGCCTTCGGGCAGCAGCCGCTGCCGGACCGTATCGACTCCCTGATGCACAGCGCGGGCGTCATCGAGCTGGGCGCGGTCGGCGATCTGCCGACCAAGGCCTGGCAGCGGCAGCTCGCCGCCAACCTGGTCGCCCCCGCCGAGATCACCCGGCTGCTGCTGCCGCTGGTGCGGGTCGCCCAGGGGCACGTCGTCTTCATCAACTCCGGCGCCGGGCTGAACGCGAACGCCCAGTGGGGCGCGTACGCGGCGAGCAAGCACGGCTTGAAGGCGCTGGCCGACTCGCTGCGGGCCGAGGAACACGAGAACGGCGTCCGGGTCACCTCGGTCTACCCGGGGCGTACGGCCACGCCGATGCAGGAGAGCACCCACCGCCAGGAGGGCAAGGAGTACGACCCGTCCCGCTGGATCGACCCGGAGTCGGTCGCGACGGCCATCATCACGGCCATCGATCTGCCACGGGATGCCGAGATCAACGACGTATCGGTGCGGCCCGGTCGGTGAGAGCGTGCGGGGGCTGCACCACCCGCTCCGGAATCCGGGCGGCCGCCCCGGAGGGCTTTCCGCCGCGGCGACGTACGCTGCATGAGTGACCACTGAAGCGAAGTCGACCGCGGCGGCGGGGTGCGGGTTCCGGGAGATCCGGGGGCTCGTGACGGAGTTGAGCCGCCGGCTGGACGCCCACCAGCGCAGCCGGATCGGCGAGCTCGGTCTGACGCCGACGCAGGCCAAGGCGCTGGAGGAGCTCGGCGAGCCGAAGACCGCGCGGGAGCTGGCCGGGGTGCTGTGCTGTGAGCCGCCGAATGTCACCTATGTCATCTCCAAGCTGGAGAAGCAGGGCATGGTCGTGCGCCGGCCGCACCCCTTGGACGGGCGGGCCAAGCAGCTCGTACTCACCGATGCGGGGCGGGAGTTGCGGCTCGATCTGCTGCGGCGGATGGGGACCGCCTCGCCGCTCGATCACCTCTCGCACGAGGAGCGGGCCGCGTTGCGCGATGACCTGCTGAAGGCGCTGGGGCGGGGCGACTGACCCCGTCGCCGTACTGCCGCACCGAGGCCCCGGGACTTCCCGGGGCCTCGTTCGTATGTGGCTTCGTATGCGTTCGGTAAAGCTATAGCTGTCATCATTGCGCCGCTAGATAGATACAGCTTTAACTAAATGCATGATCACTGAGAAAACGGCGCCGGGCGGGACGGTGAGCCCGGCGAAGGCCGGTGACGGCCTTCCGGCTCCCCGGTTGCACGCCCGCAGCGGCGTCCAACTCCTCGTCCTGGCCCTCGGGTTCGTGATGGCGAGCCTCGACACCGGCATCATGAATGTCGCCGCCAACGACCTGCGGGCCCGGCTCGGACTGAGCATGTCCGGCCTCACCTGGGTCGTCGACGGCTATGTCCTCGCCTTCGCCGCGCTGCTGCTGCTCGCCGGCTCGCTGGCGAAGCGGTTCGGCGCCCGCCGGATCTACCTCATCGGGCTCGCCGTGTTCACCGGCGCCTCCCTGCTGGGCGCCGTCGCACCGAACGGCGCCGTCCTGGTGGCCGCCCGCTTCACCCAGGGAGCGGGCGCGGCGCTCTTCATGCCCAGCTCGCTGTCGCTGCTGATGCACGCCTTCCCGGAGCCGGCCCGCCGGGCGAAGACCCTCGGCATCTGGTCGGCGATCGTCTCCACCTCGGTCGGGCTGGCGCCGACCCTCGGCGGCCTCCTGGTCGGCACCCTTGGCTGGCGCAGCATTTTCCTGGTCAACCTCCCCATCGGTGTCGCGGGGTTGCTGCTCACCCGGCGGGTCATCGCGGCCGTCCCGGCCCGCGGCACGGCGCTCGGCGGCAGCGGCCATGTCCTGGGCCTGCTCGCCCTCGGGTCGCTGAGCTACGCGCTCATCGAAGGGCCCGACAAGGGCTGGTCCGCACCGCTGGTCCTGGCGGCGTGCGCGGTCGCGGTGCTCGCGGCGGCCGGATTCCTCGTCCGCGAGCGGGCCGCCCGCACCCCGGTCCTGCCGGTAGCGCTCTTCGCGGACCACAGCTTCACCGCGGCCAATGTGGTCGGCTTCCTCTTCAACTTCGCCTTCTACGGAGTGCTGTTCGTCCTCGGGCTCTTCCTGCAGACCGCGCGCGGCGCGAGCCCGGTGACGGCGGGGCTGCAGATGCTGCCGGCCGTGCTGGTCCTCCCGTTCGGCAATATCCTCTATGCCCGGATCGGGCCGCGGATCGGCAACCGGGCCGCGCTCACCGGCTCGCTGGCGCTCTCCGCCGCGGGCTATGTCCTGCTGTTCCTGATCCTCTCGCCCGGTCTGCCGTACTGGGTGCTCGCGGTGGTGTTCGCGGTCACCCATCTCGGCAGCGGGGTCAGCGCCCCGGCGATGACCGGTGTGCTGATGGCGGCCGCGGGCGGCGAGCACGCCGATATCGGCAGCGCGACCCTCAACGCCAACCGCCAGATCGGCTCCCTGGTCGGCATCGCGGGCATGGGCGCGGTGCTGACGGGGGCGGGCGGCGGCTACCGGGGCGCCACCTACGCCTTCGTGCTGACGGCGGGCGCGCTGGCCCTCGCGTCGGTGGTCGGCCGGCTGGGCATACGCACCCGGGGGTGAGGGGTGTACACGGCCCGGCGTGACGGGCCTACCCCGCCTGGTGTGCCGGGTCTACGTACTGGAGCGTGACCGCCGTACGCATCCGGGCGGGGCGGGCCACCGCGTGACGGACCGGTTTGCCCGTATACCTGAGGCGCCAGCGCCCCCGCACGGGTATGTCCGGGTGCTCCGCAGACCTGGCGCACCCCGCCCGCCGCACCGCCGCATACCCTGCCTGGGTGAGCGAGAACAGCAGGCAGAAGTGGGCCGCGGGCGCGGCGACCGGGATCGGCTCGATGCCGGGCGGTGATGCGCGCGAGGCGGCGAAGACCGTCACCGGATCGCTGGAGACCTTCCCGTATCTGCCGGAGCTCCCGGCCCGGGGGCCGGGCGCCGACATGATCGGGCGGACCCTCGGGATGCTCGTCGAGGTCTACGGCCATGTGGAGCCCAGTGGCTGGCGGATCAGCGACCGGCCGGGGCGCGACACCCGGCGCGCCCACTCCTGGCTCGGGGAGGATCTCGACGCCCTGGAGGAGTTCGCCCAGGGCTATGAGGGGCCACTGAAGGTCTCCGCGGTCGGACCGTGGATGCTGGCCACCGCTCTGGAGCTGCGGAACGGGGAGGCGGCCCTCAGCGACCCCGGCGCCTGCCGGGATCTCGCGGCGTCCCTGGCGGAGGGGCTGCGCGGCCATCTCGCGGACGTACGGCGGCGGATGCCGGGCGCCCGGGTCGTGCTGCAGCTCGACGAGCCGTCGCTGACGGCGGTGCTCCAGGGACGGGTGAAGAGCGCCAGCGGCTACCGCACCCACCGGGCCGTGGACCGGTCGGTCGTCGAGGGCGCGCTGCGCGATCTTGCCGCGGTGGCGGAGGACGGCCCCGTGGTCGTCCACTCGTGCGCGCCCGAGGTGCCGTTCGGGCTGCTGCGGCGGGCCGGTGTCACGGGCATCTCGTTCGATTTCTCCCTGCTCACCGAGCGTGAGGAGGAAGCGATCGGGGAGGCCGTCGAGAGCGGTACGACGCTGTTCGCAGGCGTGGTGCCGGGCGTGGACAGCCGATTGTCAGACCCTGCCGGTAGCGTCATGGGTGTCAGGACGCTGTGGCGCAGGCTGGGGCTGACACCAGGGACTCTCAGCGAGTCCGTGGTCCTCACTCCCTCGTGCGGACTCGCGGGCGCTTCGCCCGCTTATGCCCGCTCGGCACTCACCCACTGCGTCCGGGCCGCGAGATCACTCGCAGACAACCCTGAGTGACCACACTCAAGGACCACGGGAGGACAAAACGGTGGCTGGCGAACAGCACGCAGCGGAATCCGAGGTGCCCGCAGCGGCGCGGGAGAAGCACGCGCAGCTCGCTGAGCAGATCGAGGAGCATCGCTTCCGGTATTACGTGAAGGATGCCCCGGTCGTCAGCGACGCGGAGTTCGACAGGCTGCTGCGCTCCCTGGAGGCCCTGGAGGACGAGCACCCCGAGCTGCGCACCCCCGATTCCCCGACCCAGAAGGTCGCCGGGGCGTATGCCACGGAGTTCACCGAGGTCGAGCACCGCGAACGGATGCTCTCGCTCGACAACGCCTTCGACAACGAGGAGTTGGCGGCCTGGGCCGAGCGGATCGCCGGTGAGCTGGGCGGCGACCCCAAGAGCGCGGGGTATCACTTCCTGTGCGAGCTGAAGGTCGACGGCCTCGCCGTCAACCTCACCTACGAGCAGGGCCGGCTGACCCGCGCCGCCACCCGCGGCGACGGCCGTACGGGCGAGGACATCACGCCCAACGTCCGTACGATCGCCGAGATCCCGCACCGTCTCAAGGGCGACCGGATCCCGGATCTGGTCGAGGTGCGCGGGGAGGTCTACTTCCCGATGGAGAAGTTCCTGGAGCTCAACGAGCGGCTGGTGGCCGAGGGCAAGCCACCGTTCGCCAACCCCCGTAACGCCGCGGCCGGTTCACTGCGCCAGAAGGACCCCAAGATTACGGCCGGCCGCCCGCTGCACATGGTCGTCCATGGCATCGGCGCCCGCGAAGGCCTGGAGATCGACCGCCAGTCGGAGGGCTACGACCTGCTCAAGGAGTGGGGCCTGCCGACGGCCACGCACAACCAGGTCGTCGACTCCCTGGAGGCGGTGCGCGCGTTCATCGCCCATTACGGCGACGCCGACACCCGCCGTACGGCCGTCGAGCACGAGATCGACGGCGTGGTGGTCAAGCTGGACGAGATCCGGCTCCAGGGACGGCTGGGCTCGACCTCGCGGGCGCCGCGCTGGGCGATCGCCTGGAAGTACCCGCCGGAAGAGGTCAACACCAAGCTCGTCGACATCCGCGTCGGCGTCGGCCGTACGGGGCGGGTCACGCCGTATGCCGTGGTCGAGCCGGTGACGGTGGCCGGGTCCGAGGTGGAGTTCGCCACCCTGCACAACCAGGACGTGGTCAAGGCCAAGGGCGTGTTCATCGGGGACACCGTCGTGATCCGCAAGGCCGGCGATGTCATTCCGGAGATCCTGGGCCCGGTCGTCGATCTGCGGGACGGCAGCGAGCGGGAGTTCGTGATGCCGGCCGAGTGCCCCGAGTGCGGGACGGCGCTGCAGCCCGCCAAGGAAGGCGATATCGACCTGCGGTGCCCCAACGCCCGCGCCTGCCCCGCCCAGATCCGTGAGCGGCTGTTCTACCTGGCCGGCCGCAAATGCCTGGACATCGAGAACTTCGGCTATGTCGCCGCGACGGCGCTCAGCCAGCCGCTGGAGCCCGCGGAGCCGCCGCTGAAGGACGAGGGCGATCTTTTCGGCCTCTCCATCGAGCAACTGCTGCCCATCAAGTCGTATGTCCTCGACCCCGACTCCGGTCTGCCCAAGCGCGACCCGAAGACCGGCGAGGAGAAGGTCGTCACCTTCTTCGCCAACCAGAAGGGCGAGCCGAAGAAGAACGCCCTGGCCATGCTGGAGAACATCCAGGCGGCCAAGCAGCGCCCGCTGGCCCGGATCATCACGGGTCTGTCGATCCGGCATGTGGGTCCGGTGGCGGCCGAGGCACTGGCGCGGGAGTTCCGTTCGATCGACCGCATCCGCGACGCGGACGAGACGGAGCTGGCCGCCGTCGACGGCGTGGGAGCCACGATCGCCGCCTCGTTGAAGCAGTGGTTCGCCGTGGACTGGCACCAGCAGATCATCGAGAGCTGGCGGGCCGCCGGCGTCCGAATGGAGGAGGAGCAAACGGGTGATGAGGGCCCGCGTCCCCTCGAAGGCGTCACCGTCGTCGTAACGGGCACACTTCAGTCACACACCAGAGATGGCGCGAAAGAGGCCCTCCAGAACCTCGGAGCGAAGGTGACCGGTTCCGTTTCGAAGAAGACCGGATTCGTAGTGGTGGGTGACAACCCGGGTTCGAAGTACGACAAGGCCATGCAGTTGAAGGTCCCCGTGCTGGACGATGATGGCTTCGCGGTGCTGCTGGAGCAGGGTCCTGACGCAGCGCGAGCGGTAGCTGTCACTCCGCCTGAGGAGGAGTGAGGTGTCACCCCATCGGCGCATACCAGATTGATCCGCGACGCCGGGTCGCATTCGGGCAACCGTCGCCGATCGCTGCCCGTAGCGGCCTTCCTCGGCCTACTGTTGAGGAGTGCGCCTGCCGTGGCGCGGGCACAGCCGGCTGTGAGAGGGATCGGAATGAAACCGACCGACAGCGCCGCTCCGGCGTCGCGGCTCCGGCGGCTCGTCGTGCCCGCGCTGCCCGGAACCATCGTCCTCGTGGCGGGCCTCGCGCTCGCCACGGGCGTCATCGTGACCCTCGGCGAAGGTGACGCACTGTTCCCCGGCGGCTCCATAGGCTGGTCGCTGGCGGTCCTCACCGGCATCATCGTCGGCCATCTGGTCGCCCTCGGCCGGGACCGCTGGTGGGGCGGCACGGGCTCCGGCGCCGCCCTGGCCCTGGCCGTCCTGCTGTTGTACGGCTGGGTGCCCGCCACCCTCGTCAGCCTCTCCGTCGTCGTTCTCGTCGGCGCCGCCCGGCGGCACCGCTGGCGACAGGCCGTGGTGCACGGTGCCGTGGACATCCTCGGCATCGGCGCCGCGGCGCTCGGCCTCGCCGCGTTCGGCGTGATCTCCAGCGTCCGCCAACCCTGGGCCCCGCCGGCCTGGAACCTCGCAGTCCTCCCCGAAGTCGTCGTGACCGCCGCCGGCTACCTCTTCGTCAGCCGCGGCCTCCTGTGGATCAGCCTCGCCCCGCGCACCGGCCAGCTGCCCGCCATCCCCCGAACGGCCGTACTGCGCCAGGCACTCGTCGGCATCGCACTGCTCGGCATCTCCCCGCTGATCGCCGTCTGCGCCCTCCACGCCCCCCTGCTGCTGCCGCTGTTCGCGGTCCCGCTGATCGCGCTGGACTCCACCCTGTGGATAGCCCGCGCCCGCGCCGAGGAGCAGCTGCGCGACCCGCTCACCGGCCTGCCCAACCGCCAATGGCTGCTGGAGCGCACCTGGACCGCGCTGGACGACGCCGAGCGCGTCGGCTCCCGGGCGGCGCTGGTCCTCATCGACCTGGACCGCTTCCGCTCCGTCAACGACACCCTCGGCCACCTCGCCGGCGACCGCCTGCTGCTGCAGATCGCCGACCGCCTGCGGCACGCCCTCCCGCGCGGCGCCGAGGCGGCCCGGCTCGGCGGCGACGAGTTCGCCGTCCTGCTGCCCACCACCGACTCCCTCACCAGCTCCCAGCGGGTGGCCCGCACCCTCGTCGCCGCCCTCGGCTCCCCGCTGGACCTCGACGGACTGACCCTCGTGCTCGAAGCCAGCGCGGGGGTCGCCGTCTTCCCCGACCACGCCCTCGACGCCGAAGGGCTGCTGCGCCGCGCCGATGTGGCCATGTACCAGGCCAAGCGGGACCGCAGCGGCGTCGAGCTCTACGAGGCCAAGCGCGACGGCAACACCCCTGACCGCCTCGGCCTGTTGGGCGATCTGCGCCGCGCCCTGGACGCCGGCGACGTCGAGCTGCACTACCAGCCCAAGGTCGGCTTCGACGGCCATGTCGCCGGGCTGGAGGCGCTGGTCCGCTGGGTGCATCCGGACCGCGGCCGGGTGCCACCGGACGAATTCATCGCCATCGCTGAGTCCTCCGGGCTGATGCCACGGCTGACGGAGTACGTCCTCGAAACGGCGCTCGCCCAGGTGGCGCGCTGGCGCGCGATGGGACTGGAGGTGCCGGTCGCCGTCAATGTCTCCCCGCGCGATGTGCACTCCCCGGGCTTCGCCGGAGCGGTCGCCGCGCGGCTCGCCCGGCATCGCGTCCCACCGGGCTCCCTCCAACTGGAGATAACCGAGCACGTCCTCCTGGAGGATCCGCAGCGGGCCGCCGACACCCTCGCCGGGCTCACCGCGCACGGGGTGAAGATGTCGCTCGACGACTTCGGCACCGGCTACTCCTCCCTCGTCCATCTGCGGCGGCTCCCGGTGAGCGAGCTGAAGATCGACCGCTCCTTCGTGGCCCGGCTGGCCGTCGACAACGAGGATGCGGAGATCGTCCGCTGCACCCTCGACCTCGCCCACTCCCTGGGCCTGCTGGTCGTCGCCGAGGGCGTCGAGGACGACGAGACCTGGGAGCGGCTGCGCGACCTCGGCTGTGATGCCGTACAGGGCTGGCTGGTGGCCGCCGCGATGCCACCGGACGAAACCACGGCATGGCTGAGAGCCCGCGGCGAGCGCGGCTGGCAGCGCGAATCGGAGACGGCCGCCCTGGCGGCGGAGAAGGCCGCCGAGCGCCCTTCGGGACAGGTCTTGAACTGACCCGGCCTCCGGCCGTCCCGTGTCCCCGCTCCGAAGAACTCGCGCAGACGCCCTCAGCAGTGAACCGGCCCGGTGATCACGGGCCGACCGAGAACAGCGACGCGACCGGCGACAGCAACGCGACCGGCGACAGTGACGCGACCGGCGGCAGCGACGCCTCCGACGTGTCCGGCGGCAGCGACGCTTCCGACGTGTCCGGCGAGAGTGACCCGTCCGGCGCCAGCGACCCGTCCGACGACAGCGCCGCCCCCGACACGTCCGGCGAGCCCGTCCCGTCCGGCGAGCTCGTCCCGTCCGAGGAGGCCGAGGAGGCAGGCGAGGCGGAGGAGAGGGAGGAGGCAGATGAGCCGTCCGGGACGGAGGATCCGTAGGGCGGTGACGCCTCCGGTGGATCTTGGAAATGCTCCGCGCCCGACGATCACGGCCGCCCCCGGCGAAACGGTTTCGCGGCAGCTCTTACGTACGCCATAGGATTGGGCCGGAAAAGTTCACCGGAGCATTCGCCGAGAAGACTCCGCCTGGACTCTCCGCCCGGAACACTCCGCCCAGAACACCAGAGGATCGCTGCATGCCTGGCATCACGCGCGAGGAGGTCGCCCACCTCGCCCGGCTGGCACGTCTGGAGCTGAAGGCCGAAGAGCTCGACCACTTCGCCGGACAGCTCGACGACATCATCGGCGCGGTCGCCCGCGTCTCCGAGGTCGCCGACCAAGACGTACCGCCGACCTCCCACCCGCTGCCCCTGACCAACGTCATGCGGCCGGACGAGGTCCGTCCGTCGCTGACCCCCGAGCAGGCGCTCTGCGGCGCCCCGGCCCAGGAGCAGCAGCGTTTCAAGGTGCCGCAGATCCTGGGGGAGGAGTGACCGACATGGCAGACCTGATCAAGCTCACCGCCGCCGAGATCGCGGCGAAGGTCGCCTCCGGCGAGCTCACCGCCGTCGAGGTGACCGAGGCCCACCTGGCGCGCATCGAGGCCGTCGACGAGAAGGTGCACGCCTTCCTGCACGTCGACCGCGAGGGCGCACTCGCCCAGGCCCGTGCCGTGGACGAGAAGCGCGCCCGCGGCGAGAAGCTCGGCCCGCTGGCCGGCGTCCCGCTCGCGCTCAAGGACATCTTCACGACGGAGGGCATTCCCACCACCGTCGGCTCGAAGATCCTCGAAGGCTGGATCCCGCCGTACGACGCGACGGTGACCAAGAAGCTCAAGGCCGCCGACGTCGTCATCCTCGGCAAGACCAACATGGACGAGTTCGCCATGGGGTCCTCCACCGAGAACAGCGCCTACGGCCCGACCGGAAACCCCTGGGACCTGACCAAGATCCCTGGCGGCTCCGGCGGCGGCTCCAGCGCCGCCCTCGCCTCCTACGAGGCCCCGCTCGCCATCGGCACGGACACCGGCGGCTCCATCCGCCAGCCCGCGTCCGTCACCGGCACGGTCGGCGTCAAGCCCACCTACGGCGGCGTCTCCCGCTACGGCATGGTGGCCTTCTCCAGCTCCCTGGACCAGGGCGGCCCCTGCGCCCGTACGGTCCTGGACGCGGCCCTGCTGCACGAGGCCATCGCCGGCCACGACCCGCTGGACTCCACCTCCATCGACGCGCCGGTCCCGCCGGTCGTCGAGGCGGCCCGCAACGGCAGCGTCGAGGGCATGCGCGTCGGTGTCGTCAAGCAGTTCCGCGGCGAGGGCTACCAGGCCGGTGTCATCCAGCGCTTCGACGAGTCCGTCGTGCTGCTGAAGGAGCTGGGCGCGGAGATCGTCGAGCTGGACTGCCCGTCCTTCGACCTGGGGCTGTCCGCGTACTACCTGATCGCGCCCTCGGAGTGCTCCTCCAACCTGGCCCGCTTCGACGCCATGCGCTACGGCCTGCGGGTCGGCGACGACGGCACGAAGTCCGCCGAGGACGTCACCGCGCTGACCCGTGAGGCCGGCTTCGGCGACGAGGTCAAGCGCCGCATCATCCTCGGCACGTACGCGCTCAGCTCCGGCTACTACGACGCGTACTACGGCTCCGCCCAGAAGGTGCGGACGCTGATCACCCGCGACTTCGAGAAGGCCTTCGAACAGGTCGATGTGATCGTTTCGCCGACCACGCCGACCACCGCCTTCCCGATCGGCGAGCGCGCCGACGACCCGATGGCGATGTACCTCGCCGACCTGTGCACGATCCCCACCAACCTGGCAGGCAACGCGGCGATGTCGCTGCCCTGCGGCCTGGCGCCCGAGGACGGGATGCCGGTGGGCCTGCAGATCATCGCTCCTGCCATGGCCGACGACCGGCTCTACAAGGTCGGTGCCGCGGTCGAGACCGCGTTCACCGCCAAGTGGGGTCACCCGCTGCTTGAGGAGGCACCTGCACTGTGAGCGCCATGACCAAGAAGGCCAAGAACTTCAAGAAGTCCAAGGGCGGCCTGTATCTGTCGATCGGCAGCACCGCGTTCGGCGCCCTCAGCGTCGCGAAGCAGGCCAAGCTGGCCCGTCAGGAGAACGACACGCTCCGCCTGATCGACGCCGCCGTTTCGGCCGCGGCGATCGTCACCGGCCTGGCGATCCTCTACCGCGAACTGAAGCGCCTGGGCGACGACGACGTCCTGCTGGGCTGAGAGGGAAAGTTTCACCGTGACTGTCACTGACCTGGTGTCGTACGAGGACGCCCTCGCGACGTACGACCCCGTCATGGGCCTGGAGGTCCATGTCGAGCTCGGCACCAAGACCAAGATGTTCTGCGGGTGTTCCACCACCCTGGGCGCCGACGCCAACGCGCAGACCTGCCCCACCTGCCTGGGCCTGCCCGGCTCGCTGCCCGTCGTCAACGCGATCGGCGTCGAGTCCGCGATCAAGATCGGCCTGGCGCTGAACTGCTCCATCGCCGAGTGGTGCCGCTTCGCCCGGAAGAACTACTTCTATCCGGACATGCCCAAGAACTTCCAGACCTCCCAGTACGACGAGCCGATCGCCTTCGACGGCTACCTCGACGTACAGCTGGAGGACGGGGAGATCTTCCGGGTCCACATCGAGCGCGCCCACATGGAGGAGGACACCGGCAAGTCCACCCACATCGGTGGCGCCACCGGCCGTATCCACGGCGCCCGGCACTCCCTCCTGGACTACAACCGCGCCGGCATCCCGCTCATCGAGATCGTCACCAAGCCCATCGAGGGCGCGGGCGAGCGGGCCCCCGAGGTCGCCAAGGCGTACGTCGCCGAGCTGCGTGAGCTCATCAAGGCGCTGGGCGTCTCCGAGGCCCGGATGGAACAGGGCCAGATGCGCTGCGACGTGAACCTGTCGCTGCGCCCCCAGGGCACCGAGAAGTTGGGTACCCGCTCGGAGACCAAGAACGTCAACTCCCTGCGCTCCGTGGAGCGCGCGGCGCGCTTCGAGATCCAGCGCCACGCCGCGGTGCTGTCCTCGGGCGGCACGATCGTCCAGGAGACCCGGCACTTCCACGAGGAGGACGGCTCCACCACGGCCGGCCGCATCAAGGACAACGCCGAGGACTACCGCTACTTCCCCGAGCCGGACCTGGTGCCGGTGGCCCCCTCCCGCGAGTGGGTCGAGGAACTGCGGGCCACGCTCCCCGAGCTGCCGCGGCTCCGCCGCAACCGGCTGCGCGAGGAGTGGGGCATCTCCGAGCACGACATGCAGTCGATCCTCAACGCGGGCGCGGTCGATCTGATCACCGCCACCGTCGACGCCGGTGCGGACTCCGTCTCGGCCCGTAAGTGGTGGATGGGCGAGCTGGCCCGCCGCGCCAACGAGGACGGCGTGGACCTGGCCGCCCTGCCGATCACCCCCGAGCAGGTCGCCCGGGTCACCGCGCTGGTCGCCGACGGCTCCCTCAACGACAAGCTGGCCCGCCAGACCATCGAGGGCGTGCTGGCCGGCGAGGGTGACCCCGACACGGTCGTCGAGAAGCGCGGTCTGAAGGTCGTCTCCGACGAGGGCGCCCTGGGCACCGCCGTCGACGAGGCGATCGCCGCCAACGCCGCCATCGCCGACAAGATCCGTGGTGGCAAGGTGGCCGCGGCCGGCGCCCTGGTCGGCGCGGTCATGAAAGCCACCCGCGGCCAGGCCGACGCGGCCCGCGTGCGCGAGCTGATCCTGGAGAAGCTGGGCGTCGAGGGCTGACGCGCTTTTCCTTGTGCACGACGGTGAGCGGCCGTCCTTCTCCGGAAGGGCGGCCGCTTCGCCGTTCCCCCACCCGATCGGCCCGCCGAGGAATGCCATGGCCCACCGCCATGCTGTGATCGACAAGAGGCCCCGCCGCACGGACGGGGCCACCCTCAGCCAGTGGAGGAACGGTGCAGCAGGCTCTCGCTTCGCGGATCGGCCGGGTCGGTGTCTGGCACGGCGGGCTCGGCATGGTGCCGGCCGCCGTCATGCGTCAGGCGGCGGCCGAGATCGAGGAATTGGGGTACGGCGCCCTGTGGTTCGGGGAGGCGCAGGCCACCGAAGCGGTCAGTCAGGCCGGGCTGCTGCTGGCCGCCACCGAGCGGATCACCGTCGCCACCGGCATCGCCAACATCTGGGTACGGGACGCGTCCGCCATGACGGCCGCGGCGCACACCCTGGCCGAGGCGTACGACAGCCGGTTCCTGCTGGGCCTGGGCGCGAGCCATGCCCCGCTGGTCAACCAGCGCGGCCACACATACACCAAGCCGCTCGCCGCGATGCGCGAGTACCTCGACGCGATGGACGGGACGCCGTACGACGGGCCGGTGGCCGACCCGCCGCCCGCCCGGGTGCTGGCGGCGCTCGGCCCCAAGATGCTGGAGCTGGCGCGGGACCGTACGGCGGGCGCTCACCCCTACTTCGTCACCCCCGACCACACCGCCCGCGCCCGCGAGATCCTCGGCGCCGGTCCGCTGCTCGCCCCCGAGCAGGCCGTACTCCTGGAATCCGACCCCGCGACGGCCCGCGCGCTGGCCCGTGAGCACCACACGCGCTTCTACCTGCAGCTGCCGAACTACACCGGCAATCTGCGCCGACTCGGTTTCGGCGACGAGGACTTCGCCCACGGGGGCAGCGACCGGCTGGTGGACGCCATCGTGGCATGGGGCGACGCCGACGCCGTACGGCGTCGCGTACAGGAACACCACGACGCCGGGGCGGACCATGTGGCCCTCCAGCCGTTGGCGGCGGACCGGGGCCTGGGGCTCGATCAACTGCGGGAACTGGCACCGGTGTTGCTCGGAACCTGACGGCCTGCGGCCGATGGGGGCGGCGGGGGGCGGTGTGGCCCGCCGCCCGCCGCTCCGCCGGTCAGGCGGCAGTACCCGTGGCCTGCTGCTCGGGTGGGGTGTCCTTGTGACTGATCGCCAGGTAGCCCACGAGCAGGACGATGGGCACGATCAGTGTCAGCGTGACCGGCCCCGTGCCCCAACCGAGGCCGCCGCGGGAGGTGGAGACGCCCATCCAGTCGGCGAAGGAGGCCCCGAGCGGGCGGGTCAGGACGTATGCCCACCAGAAGGCGGCGACGGCGTTGAGGCCGAGGAAGCGTCCGGAGAGTGCGGGCACCGCGATGAGGGCGGTGAACAGGATGCCGGAGGGCAGGTAGCCCCAGCGCAGGGTGCCCGCGGTGAGGTCGCCGACGGCGGTGCCGAGGGCGAAGGTGGCGAGCACGGTCGCCCAGTAGAAGGTCTCGCGGCGGCGGGTGCGGATGCTGTGGATGGACAGCGTGCCCTCGGACATGTACCAGGTGGTCAGGAGCGCGGCGAGCCCGAGGGAGAAGGCGATGACCGAGACCGTGTAGGGGATGCCGGCCACGACGTGGACGACATCGGCGGCCATCGTGCCGAAGACGCTGACCATGACGATGGCGGACCAGTAGACCCAGGGCCGGTAGCGGGTGGTGCGGAACTGGAGGACCAGCAGGGCCACCAGCCCGGCCAGCCCGAGGGTGCCGGCCGGTATCGGCCCGAGCGTCCGGCCGAGGTAGTCCGAGGCCGTCTCGCCCATGCCCGTGGTGAGTACCTTCACTCCCCAGAACAGGGCCGTGACCTGCGGTACCTTGCTCCAGCCCGGTCCGTGTCCGCGGCCGGTCACGGGGGTGCCGTATCGCCTCCCGCCCACGGGCCGTGCCGGCGCCTCGCTGCTCGGCTGTGCCATCGTCCTGTCCGCCCTCCCGGCGCGGTGCGCCGTGTCGGCAACCTTCTGCATGTCGGGCGCCGGTCAGTGACCACGCGCGCTCGGTGGTCACTGCCCGGCATTCGTCTACAAGACTGTAGACGATGGGGTGGGGCGAGCCGCGGCCGCCTCCGGTCCGCGGCCCCGGGGCCCGCGGTACCCGCATTCGGGCCTCCTGGGGTCGTCCGGTGGCGCGGGGCGTCGGATGATCGTCCCGACGGCTCGACGGGAAGGGGGCGCACGGGAGCGACGCGATGGGTGACGACCCCCAGCAGCACGGTGAGCAGCGCCAGGGCAGCCCGGGAAGCCCCGGCGCTCCCGGCGGCCTCGTCCGCAGGCGATTTCTCGGAGCCGCCGCCGTAGGGGCCGCCGGTCTCGCCGCGGGGGTGACCGCCGGCTGTGACTCCACGTCAGGCGGGGGCCCCGGCGCCGGCCCCGCCGCTGGTGACCACTCGGACCTGGCCGCGGAGCGGGAGCGGCCCGGGGACCCGGGCTGGCGGATCCGCTCGGCCGGCCTGCCCGACGCCATCCAGGGCTACACCGACAAGGTGAGCGTCCTGCCGGGCGAGGAGTTCGGGCTGTATGTCTCGACCACCGCACCCGGCTTCCGCGTCGCGGCCTACCGGGTGGGCTGGTACCGAGGCGCCCAGGCCCGGCTGGTGTGGCGTTCGGAGCGGGTCGCCGGACGGCGCCAACGCCCCGCGCGGCTGCTGCCCGCGACTCGCAGCGTACGGGCGGACTGGCAGCGCAGCCTCGGGGTGCGCACCGACGGCTGGCCGCCGGGCGCCTATCTGCTCCGGCTGGACGCGGAGCACGGCCACCAGCGGTACGTCCCGCTGATCGTGCGCTCGGCGCAGGCCGCGGGCCGGACGGTGCTGATGCATGCGGTGACGACCTGGCAGGCGTACAACGCATGGGGCGGCCACAGTCTCTACCGGGGCCCGGACGGCGCGTACGGGACGCGGTCGCTGGCCGTCAGCTTCGACCGGCCGTACGACACCGACGGCGCCGGGAAATTCCTGGTCTACGAGCGCGCGTTGGTGGTCCTCGCGGAACGGCTCGGCCTTCCGCTGGCCTACACCACCGGGGTGGATGTCCACCGCACCCCGTCGGCACTGCGGGGTGCCACGGCGGCGCTCTCGCTCGGCCATGACGAGTACTGGACTCCCGAGCAGCGGCAGCACGTCACCCGGGCCCGCGACGCCGGGACCAATCTGGCCTTCCTCGGGGCCAACGCCTGCTTCCGCCGGGTCCGGCTGGAGCCGGGGCCGTCCGGCGCCCTGCGCACCGTGGTCTGCTACAAGACCGCCTACCGGGACGACCCGCACTTCACCGGTCCGCACCGGGCCCTGCCCACCCACGACTTCCGGCAACCGCCCGCCGTCGACCCGGAGTCCACGCTGACCGGCGTCTTATACGAGGGCTACCCCACGGACGCGCCGTACGTCGTCCACAGCGCGGACCACTGGCTCTTCGCGGGCACCGGAGTGCGGCGCGGTGAGGCCTTCGACCCCTCGTCGGGGTGGAGTACGACCGGGTCACCCCGCAGGCACCCACGCCGGAGCGGCTGGAGATCCTCGCCCACTCCCCGCTGGTCTGCAACGGCCGGAGCAGCCACGCGAACTCCGCCTACTACACCGTGCCGAGCGGCGCCGGCGTCTTCTCCTCCGGAACGATGCGGTGGGTCGAGGCCCTCATGGCCGGCACGCGCGAGGACGGCCGCGACCACGGCATGGACGGCCGGACCCGAGCCTTCGTCACCCGCACCACCGAGAATCTGCTCCATGCCTTCGCCGAGGCGCCCGCGGCGAAGATCCGACCGGCGCCGCGGAAGAACGTGGCGCGCGTGTACGGGACCTGAGCCTCGCCCGACCGGGCTCAGTGACCCAGCCGCTCCAGGGCGGCGAGCGGATAGCGTTCCCCGGCCACGGCGCCGTCGGGCACGGCCGCCCGGAGCCGGGCCGCGTCCTCCGGACCGAGCGCGAGGCCGGCCGCCGCCGCGTTCTCCTCCAGGTAGGCACGGCGCTTGGTGCCGGGGATCGGCACGATGTCCTCGCCCTGGGCGAGCAGCCAGGCGAGGACGGCCTGTGCCGGGGTGCAGCCGAGGGAGTCGGCGGTGCGGCGAACGGCCTGGACGAGGCGTAGATTGCGGTCGATGTTCTCGTCCGAGAACCGCGGCCAACGGCGCCGGGCGTCCTCGGAGGTGAGGTCGTCACGGGAGGCCAGCGCACCCGTCAGCATGCCGCGCCCGAGCGGGGAGTACGCCACGACGCCGATGCCGAGCTCCCGGCAGGTCGCCAGCATCTCGCCCTCCACGACATCCCGCGTGAAGAGGGAGTACTCCAGCTGTACGGCGCTGATGGGGTGGACGGCGTGCGCCCGGCGCAGCGTCCGCGGGCTCACCTCGCTGAGGCCGAGGTGTCGTACGGCTCCGACGGCGACGAGCTCGGCCATCGCGCCGACCGTCTCCTCGATGGGGACGGCCGGATCGCGGCGGTGCATGTAGTAGAGGTCGATGCGGTCCGTGCCGAGGCGGCGCAGGGAGGCGTCGCATGCCTCCCGCACCCAGGCGGCGGAGGTGTCGACCTCGTTCACCCGCCCGGTGGCGGCGTCATGCCGGAGCCCGAACTTGGTGGCGATGACCAGTCCGTCCCGCTGCACGGCCGTACGGCTGCGCAGCCAGCGGCCGAGGAACTCCTCGTTGGTGCCGCGCCCGTAGGCGTCCGCGGTGTCCAGCAGCGTTGTGCCGAGCTCGGCCGCGCGGTCGAGGGTCCGTACGGATTCCGCGTCGTCCGGGACGCCGTACGAGGTCGACATCCCCATGCAGCCGAGGCCGAGCGCGGAGACGGTGGGCCCGTGCGTACCGAGCCGTCGGTGCTTCATCGTCGCCCCGGCGCCGGTCAGACGGAGACGTCCGCGATGAACGCGGCCCAGGCGGCCGTGCTCAGCGTGAGCGCCGGGCCGTCGGGGTTCTTGGAATCGCGGACGTGGATGGCATGGGGGCAGGTGGCGACTTCGAGGCAGTCGCCACCTTCGCTGCCACTGTGGCTGGACTTGTACCAGTCATAGGCGACTTCTACGCAGTTGCCGCCAGCGCTGCCGCTGTAGCTGGACTTGTGCCAGGTGTAGGCGACTTCGATGCAGTTGCCGCCCTCGTCACCGCTGTAACTGGACTTGAACCAGGCCAGATTGCCAGAGTGACGCCGGGGTGCCGCGTTGCTCATGTCTCCCCTGCCAGGTGGTCAAGCAGGCTGATGCTGTCTTCGGGCGTGAGTGCCTGCGACCGCAGCATCCCATATTTCTGCTGGAGCACACTGACTTCATCCGGATCCTCGACGAGGAAGCTCACCCGCTGGCCTTCGATATAGGCAAGTTGGCCATGATCAGGGGTTTCCAGGAGTACGAGGGGGCCGTTGAGTCCGGCGTGCTTCGTGCGGCGGGTGGGCATGATCTGAAGGCCGACGAACGGCAGTTCCGTGCAGCGTCGCAGGTGCCTGATCTGCTCGCGCAACACTTCGTCACCGCCAATGGGGCGGGTCAGGATCACTTCCTCCACGATGAAGTTCATGACGGGTGGGGGGTCACGCTGCAACAGTCGCTGGCGATCGAGGCGAGCAGAGAGCCGTTCGGTGGCCTCGACCTCGCTGATGGGCGGGAAGAGGCACGTGAATACGGACTGTGCGTAGTCCTCGGTCTGCAACAAGCCCGGCATGACCTGGTTCTCGTACGAGAGCAAGGACAGCGCGTCCTCCTCGTACTCAACGAAGTCCTGCACGAAGGCCGGAAAGCGCTCCTTCTCCGGCACCTTCGCCACCGCGACCGCCAACGCCCCCTTGGTGTTGAGGAGTTCATCAAAGGTCTCAGCCAGGTCGATCTTCAGTGGTCTCCGGCCCTGCTCGATCGATCCGATCGTGTCCTCGTGCAGCCCCACCCGCTCGGCCAGCGCGGGCTGGGTGATGCGGGCGGCCTTCCGGAAGTGACTCAGCTGGGCGCCGATCACATGCCAGGAAGTGATCCTCTTCGGTTTGTTCGCCGGGTGCATGCGCTCTGCCTTCCCCTCCCCGCGACGGCATGACACAGCCAGAAGTCGTACAGCGGATCTGTACGACCTGACACTGTGGTCCAGCATAGTTACGCACTGTGACAGTGGCAGTTATGCACAAGGAGATTCAGACCCTCTGCACCCGCACGGCGTTCTACCGGCGTGAGCGCCGATCGGTCCCGCTGGCACGGCAGTTCGCCCGTACTGCCCTCACCGACTGGGGGCTGGGCCACCTCACGGACGACGTCCTGCTCTGCGTGAGCGAACTGGCCACCAACGCCCTGCTGCACGGCGTCCCGCCCGGCCGTGGCTACCGGCTGTGGCTCTCGCAGGCCGAGGACGGACTGCTGCGCGTGGAGGTGCACGACAGCGGTGACGGGGAGCCGCGGGCTCCGGTGCCGTACGACGGTGACGGTGACGAGGGCGAATCCGGGCGGGGGCTGCTGCTGGTGTCCGCGCTCGCCGACGCGTGGGGCGTCGGCGAGCGGGTGCTGGGGAAGATCGTGTGGTGCGAGTTCCGCGGCTACGGCAAGGGTTACGGCAGGCCGTGAACGTGCGGGCCGACCGCGTTCGACCAGGCGTTGCCGCTCGTCGCGTCCCAGTTGGTCGACCAGGTCATGGCGCCCCGTATGCCGGGGTAGGTGCGGGCCGGCTTGAAGGAGCCGCAGTTGGTGCCCCTGGCCAGGCAGTCGAGGGCGGCATTGACGACGCTCGGGGCGACATAGCCGCTGCCCGCGCCCCGGGTGGAGGCGGGCAGGCCCAGGCCCACCTGGGCGGGGGTGAGGCCGCCTTCGAGCTGGATGCAGGCGAGCGCGGTGAGGAAGTCGACGGTGCCCTGGGAGTAGACCTTGCCGTCACAGCCGAGCATCGAACCGCTGTTGTAGTACTGCATGTTGACGACGGTGAGGATGTCCTTGACCTTCAGCGCGGTCTGGAAGTAGCCGCCCGAAGTGGACTGCATGTCGAGGGTCTGGGGCGCCATGGTGAGGACGAGCTTGCCGCCCGCCTTCTGGGAGAGCGAGCGCAGTGCCTGGCTCATATAGGTCGGGTTGAGGCCGTTTTCGAGGTCGATGTCGACGCCGTCGAAGCCGTACTGCTGCATGAGGGCGTAGAGGCTGGTGGCGAAGTTGTCCGCGGAGGCGGCGTCGTTGACGGAGACGGTGCCCTTCTCGCCGCCGACGGAGATGATGACCGACTTGCCGGCCGCCTGCTTGGCCTTGATGTCGGCCTTGAACCGGTCGACGGTGTAGCCGCCCAGACCGGCCGAGTCGAGGTTGAAGGTGACGGCGCCGGGTGTGGTGGTGGCGTCCGCGAAGGCGACGGCGATGATGTCGTACTGGCCCGGTACGTCGCTGATCTTCTGGACGGTGGCGCCGTTGTTGAAGTTCTGCCAGTAGCCGGTGACCGCGTGCTGGGGGACGGTGGGGTTGCCGCCGTCTCCGGAGGGCGCCGTGGTGGCAGTGACCTCTGCCGAACGGGCCGATTCACCGGCCGCGTTGGTGGCCGTGACCTGGAAGCGGTAGGCGGTGGCGGGTGCCAGGCCGGTAGCCGTCGCCGAAGTGCCGTTCACCGTCCGGTACTTGGTGCCGTCGCGATAGACGGTGTAGCCGGTGGCGCTGGAGACCGGGTTCCAGGAGAGGGCGACGGAGGACGGGGTCACCGCACCGGCGGTGAGCCCGCCGGGTGTGGCCGGGATCTCGGGTCCGGGGTCGGTGCCGCCCCCGCCGTCCGGGCCGAGCACGCTGAAGTCATCGGCGTAGTAGGCCGGTTGCCCGTACCAGCCGTGGGTGTAGACGGTGACGGAGGTGGTGGCGGGGCCGGTGGTGAAGGTGGTGGTGAGCTGCTGCCAGCCGGTGGCGGACGGGGTCCAGGTGGAGACGTCCGTGGTGCCGGTGCCGGAGGCGCCCAGATAGACGTAGGCGCCCTGGACGTATGTGCTCAGCCGGTAGGTCGAGCCGGGCTTGACGGCGACGGTCTGGGAGCAGGTGGCGTTGTCGGAGGCGGTGGGGGCGGCCTTGAGGGCGCCGGTGCCGCTGTGGACGGGGGCGCCGACGGTGCTGCCGCTGCCCGCCGAACAGGTCCAGTTGCTCAGGCCGGATTCGTAGCCTGCGTTCCTGGCGACGTTGACATCGGCCGCGGCGGCCGGTGTGGAGCCGGAAAGGGTGGCCGCCGCGGCGGCGACGGCCGTCAGTGCCGCCGCGAGCAGGCGTCTGTGGCGCGCCGGTCGGGTGAGTGCGGTGCGAGGCATGGCTGTCTCCAGTGCCGAAGGGGGGAACACGGGGAGAACTGCAGCAAGACGGTGGCCACCGCTACTGGCCACAGAATGGTTCAGACCAATGGGGCGGTCAAGAGGCCCGGCGCAACGGGGACTTGCGCGTGCAGGGAGTTCCGTAGGTGGTCATCGCGCTGGACGCTCAGCAAGTGCCTCACCGGGCGGCGTAGACCGAGCGGGAGCTGCCCGGGATCCTTCTTGTGTACGGCCTGCCCCTGCCCCTGCCCATAAGCTGGAAGGCTTTCCACTCCCGTGGATCGTACTCCCGTGGATCGTGCCTGAACTGCCGTCCGCGGCAGGGGCCTTGGACGACTTGATTGCGCTGGTGCATCCGCCGGGTCACCCCCACAGATGGGTGCCGGATCCCGTCCGGCCGGTGCCGCGGACAACGGAAGGAGCGTGTCGCCGTGAAGTGGCGAACCCAGCCGCCCGCTCGGAAAGTCCGGGGCCGGGCGGCGGTTCCGGAAGGAACGAGATGTCCCGTACGGACAGGACGAAGCCGTTGTGGGTGCGCTACGCGGAGCACCACCCCCGGCCGGTCCACGATCACCGCTACGGCGCCTGCGATCTGCCGCCGAACCCCACGCGGGAGGACACGGGCACCCGCTGCCGGTGGGAAGACCCCGGCGTGATGCTGCTCGGCCGCACCTGCTGTGCGGGATGCAATGCGCGCGCCTGCTTCAAGGAATGGCAGCAGATGGTCAAGGCCGGCAACCGCAAGGAACGCTACGCGGGCCGGCGCGAGGCTCGCCGTTTCGCCGCCGGAGAGGACAGCGACTGAGCCAGTCCCTCATCACCGGGGAACTGGGCCGATGGGACGGTCATCGCCTCTCTGACGCGCTGGGCCTGCTCCCAGGCCTGCGGCCACCGCTCGCGCGCCTCCGCCTCAGCGGGGGAGGGCTCGAAGTAGCGGTGCCCGTTGCTTCCGATCCGTGCGGGCGGCAGCAGACCGATCTCGTCGTAATGCCGCAGCGTCCGGGACGTCACGCCGGACATCCGGGCCACCTCCGCGATCGACCAGGCCATTGCCGTGCCTCCCATCGCCGGGCCGGTGTCTCCGGCCCCACAGATGACGGTAGGAGTTGACGCAGCGGAAACCGCAAGATCTGACTGGTGCCGGAGTCGCGGCTCGACGGCGTGGACAACAACCTTCGCCGTTGCCCAAGTTGTCACTTCGGTACCTATCGCCCGTCACGACCCTCCGTTAGCGTCCCCGTCGCCCCATCGCAATGGGTTGGGTGCAGACCATTGACTGGCTGATGGACCGTCGACTGGGAGGTCGGGCGTGGCACCTGAGGTATCTCGTAGACATGTACTGGGAGTTGGCGCGGCGGCGGTGGGCGCTGCGGCGGCCGGATCGCTGCTGCCGCCGTCGTTGCAGCAGGCGCTGGCGGCCGACGCGGCACGGCCGGCGCACGGTGGGGGCGGGCTCGGGGACATCAGGCATGTGGTCGTGCTGATGCAGGAGAACCGCTCCTTCGACCACTACTTCGGGATGCTGCGCGGCGTACGCGGCTACGCCGACCGCAACGCGATCGAGCTGCCCGGCGGCCGGAGCGTCTACGAGCAGCCGGGGCTGCTGGGCCTCGGGACCGTGCTGCCGTTTCCGGTACGCGAGGCGGCCGCCACGCAGAAGAAGGACCTGCAGTACATCGGCGCGCTGGACCACAGCTGGTTCGGCGGGGCCGTGGCGTGGAACGGCGGCTGGATGAACAACTGGGTCACCGCCAAGACCGCCGCCACGATGGCGCACTACGACCGGCAGGACGTCCCGCTGCACTACGAACTCGCGGACACCTTCACCGTCTGCGACGCCTACCACTCCTCGATCCACTCCTCCACCAGCCCCAACCGCAACCACCTGGTGAGCGGTTGGACGGGCTATGAGCCCAACGGCAAGCGTGCCGTCGGCAACGACGCGTACGAGGAGGACACCCACACCGGCTACACCTGGACCACCTACGCCGAGCGGCTGGAGAAGGCCGGCCGCAGCTGGCGGGTCTACCAGGAGTGGGACAACTTCACCGACAACAACCTGGAGTTCTACGCGAGCTTCAAGGCGGTGGCGAGGAAGGCCCTGGCCAAGGTGGACGGGGTGCGGAACATGACCGGCTACTACGGGAAGCTGGCGGGCGCCGACGAGGCCGGGCGCCGGCGGCTGCAGGGGCTGCTGGAGGAGGGCGTCAGGGGCCTGAGCCGCGCCGAGCGCAGCCTGTTCGAGCGGGCGCTGCGCCGCGGTGAACCGGACAGCACGGCGACCGCCTTCGCCGCCGACGTGGCGAGCGGCAGGCTGCCCGAGGTGTCGTACCTCGTGCCGTCCGCGGCGGACTCCGAGCACCCCGGCTCGTCCTCGCCGGCCGAGAGCGCCACCATCGTCTACAAGGTGCTGGACGCGCTCGGCAAGCACCCGGACGTCTGGCGGCACACCGCGCTCTTCCTGACGTACGACGAGAACGACGGGTTCTTCGACCATGTGCCGCCGCCGGTCCCGCCGCCCGGGACGGACGGCGAATACTGGGAGGGGCGGCCGACCGGTCTGGGCATGCGGGTGCCGATGCTGGTCATCTCGCCGTGGACGGTCGGCGGCTACGCCTGCTCGCAGATCTTCGACCACACCTCGATCACCCGGTTCCTGGAGCGCTGGACGGGGATCGAGGAGCCCAACATCAGCGCCTGGCGGCGCACCGTGTGCGGCGATCTGACCGCCGCCTTCGACTTCTCCCGCGGGCGCAAGCAGCCGTCGGTGCGGCAGCCCGGCGCGATCCCGCCGTTCAGCGGGCGCTGGTCGCCGCTGCCACCGGCCGAGCAGGCGCCGCCGCAGCCGGAGCGCGGCAGCCGGCCGGCCAGGGCGCTGCCCTACCAGCCGGACGCCGACGGCGGCTTCGACCCGGGCGCCGCCGTCTTCCGGATGGCCGTACGCAATGGCGGGAAGGCCTCCGCGCACCTGGCGCTCTACCCGTACGCGAAGGAGTTTGATGTCCCGCAGCACCGGGATGTGCGGGGCAAGGAGGAGTGGGAGGTACCGGTCAAGGGCGGTGCGTACCGCTTCACGGTGACCGGGCCGAACGGCTTCCGGCGGGAGTTCGCCGGGACGGGGCGGGGCGCCGCCGCGGCCGTCCGGATCAGCACACGGATCGACGCCGGGCGGCAGGAGCTCCACCTGACCGTCACCAACCACAGCCGCACCGGGCTGACCTTCACCCTTGAGCCGCTGGCGTACGCGGACGGCGCGCCGCGCACGCTGAAGGTGAAGGCCGGCGGCATCCGCACCGTCGGCCATCCGGCCGGGGACGCGCACGGCTGGTACGACCTCGGTCTCTCGGTCGCCGAGGACCCGTCGTTCCACCGCCGGCTGATGGGACATGTGGAGAACGGCAAGGAGTCGGTCACCGGCTGAGACCCGGCATACGGGGCGGGGCCGGGACCAGGGACGAGTTCCCTATTCCCGACTCTTTGTGGGGAAGTCCACAAACACCTCAAAGGATCTCTCCGGGCTGACACCCTGCACCCAACAAGGGGGCCCGCCGTTCCCTGACGGGCATGCGGCGGGCCTGTCCGTCCCCCGTACATCCGCGCTCGGCACCACCCGCCCCCGGGAGATATCGACGCACAACCCGGGAAGCAGACGAGGTCCGTGACCGCTCTGGCTCGGTGGTGTCTCAGGCGCCGCATCGTGGTGATCGTTCTCTGGCTCGCCGCGTTCGCGGGGGTCGCGGCCGCCGCGGGGGTGACGGGGTCCGCGTACTCGAACAACTACGAGGTGCCCGGGACCGAATCCGGGCGCGCCTCGGCCCTGCTCGCCCAGGCCTTTCCCAAACAGTCCGGGGACAGCGACAGCATCGTGTGGCACACGGACTCCGGAACGGCGCGTTCCGCCGCGGTCCGCAAGACGATGACGCACACCCTGGAGAAGATCGCCGAGCTGCCCGGCGTCTCCGAGGTGCAAAGCCCCTACGGCGGCCACGGCGCGCGGCCGTCCGGTGGACAGGGCGGGCGGCAGATCAGCAAGGACGGGCACACCGCCTACGCCTCCGTGCTCTTCGACCGCGCCACCGACGAGCTGGACCCCGCCCAGGTCCGCAAGGTCGTCGACACCGCGCAGCGCGCGTCCGGCGGCGGCCTCCAGGTCGAGCTCGGCGGGGCGGGGATCGCGCTGACCGAGGCGCCGCGCGCCCAGCTCCCGGAAATCATCGGGCTCGGCGCCGCGGCCGTGGTGCTCTTCCTCGCCTTCGGGTCGCTCGCCGCGACCTTCCTGCCGATCGTCACCGCGCTGGCCGCCGTCGGCACCGCCTCGGCCGGCATCACCCTGCTCAGCCACGCCGTGACCGTCGCCGACTTCGCCCCGATGCTCGGCATGCTGATCGGCCTCGGCGTCGGCATCGACTATGCGCTGTTCATCGTCACCCGGCACCGCAAGGGGCTGCGCGCGGGGCTGCCGGTCGACGAGGCCGCCGTCCGTGCCGTCTCGGTGTCCGGGCGCGCGGTCGTCTTCGCCGGGGCCACCGTCTGTATCGCGCTGCTGGGCATGCTGGTCCTGCGGCTGAGCTTCCTGAACGGCGTCGCCCTCGCCGCCTCGCTCACCGTCGTCCTGACCGTGGCCGCCGCCGTCACCCTGCTGCCCGCGCTGCTCGGGCTGATCGGGATGCGGGCGCTGAGCCGTCGCGAGCGCCGGCGGCTGGCCGAGCACGGACCCCGGCCCGAGCGGCCCACCGGCGTCGCCGCCCGCTGGTCCGGGTTCGTCGAGCGGCACCCCAAGCTGCTGGGGGTGGCCGCGGCGGCCGTCATGGTCGTCCTGGCACTGCCGACCTCCGGACTCCATCTGGGCACCTCCGACCAGGGCAACAACCCGGCCACCTCGACCACCCGCAAGGCCTACGACCTGCTGGCGGGCGGCGGGCCCGGCGACGGAAGCGGAGGCGGATTCGGGCCCGGATTCAACGGCCCGCTGACGCTCGTCGGCACCCTGGACGGCGCCAAGGACCGGCTCGCCTTCGACAAGCTGCCGCAGCGGCTGCGGGACACGCCCGGCATCGCCCAGGTCAGCGCCCCCGAGTTCGACGGCAGCCACAGGATCGGCGTGATCACCGTCGTACCCACCACCCCACCGCAGTCCCGGCAGACCTCCGACCTGGTGGAACACCTGCGTACGGACGTGCTGCCCGCGGCCGGGGGCGCGAGCACGCTGCGGGTGCGGGTCGGCGGCATCACCGCCGGCTACGACGACTTCGCGTCCGTCATCGTCGGCAAGCTGCCGCTCTTCATCGGCGTCGTCATCGCGCTCGGCTCGGTCCTGCTGCTGCTCGCCTTCCGCAGCGTCGGCATCCCGCTCAAGGCCGCGCTGATGAATCTCGCGGCCGTCGCCTCGTCCTTCGGGATCGTCGTCGCGGTCTTCCAGTGGGGCTGGGGCAGCGAGCTGCTGGGGCTGGGCAGCGCCGGCCCGGTCGAACCGTTCCTGCCGGTCATCATGGTGTCGGTGCTCTTCGGCCTGTCCATGGACTACCAGGTGTTCCTGGTCTCCCGGATGTACGAGGAGTGGCAGCTGACGCACAACAACTGCCGGGCGGTACGGGTCGGCCTCGCCGAGACCAGCCGGGTGATCAACTCGGCGGCGGTCATCATGATCGCGGTGTTCGCGGCCTTCATCCTCAGCGGGGACCGGACCATCGCGATGTTCGGCATCGGCCTGGCCTGTGCCGTCGCCCTGGACGCCTTTGTGCTCCGTACGCTCCTGGTCCCCGCGCTGATGCATCTGCTGGGCGGCGCCAACTGGTGGCTGCCGTCCTGGCTCGACCGGTGGCTGCCCCGGATCAGCATCGAGCCGCCGCCGGAGCCGGGCGCGGCGGTGGCGCTGCCCGGTCCGCAGGGCGGGGAGAAACCGCTGGTGGGGGTGTAGGACCCGGTGCCGGAAGGGCCCCCGCGGGGTGCCCGAAGTCGGCGTGTCGCCGACTGAGGCAGGCCCGCTGCCGGGATTCTCATCCGACTCTCATCCGGGGCCCCTACGGTCGCGACCATGGGAACGACCAGGACGACCGAGAACCGAACCGACGACGAGAAGACCGTGCCGGCGCAGGGGGCCAAGGAGACTGCTGCGATCCCGGAGACGACCGAGGCCGAGGCGGCCGGCAAGGCCGGTGCCAAGGTCGACGAGCAGGCCGATGACAACGCCGCCCTCGCCGCGCAGGACGAGGCCAGTGACCTCGAAGCGGACGACGGCGCCGACGATCTCGACCACGACGCACACACCCCCGACCACTCCGCCGCCGGGATCGCCGCCGGCGCCGGTGCCGTCGTCGCCGCGGGGCTCGGCCTCGCGTCCGTCACCGGCACCTGGCTCGGCACGACGCTGGCCGAGCGGTCGAACCTGATGGGCCAGATCAAGGTCCAGTCGGGCAAGGCCCAGGCCGCCGACCAGATCTCCGCCGTCTACGGCGCCTCCTGGCACACCAATGCCCTGGTCAACGGCTTCTTCGCACTGCTCGCCGTGATCGCCGCCGCGGTGGTGCTGACCCGCCGTCGCGCCACCTGGGTGCGGGCTGTCGCCTGGGGCGGGCTGGCGCTCGGTGTGCTGGGCATCCTGATCTCCGCGGGCATGTACCTCGACCTGTTCGGGAGCATGCCCACCGTCCCTAAGGCCCCCGCGGGAGCCGGACCCTCGGCTCCGTAAGGCACCCGGGCCGCTTTCTAAGCACCGTACGGGTGCCACGGGCGGTGCCTAAGGAACCCCTGGACAGCATCGCGGGTTTCTGAGCACCGCCCGGGGCCAAAGATCGGGAACTCTCCCGATGTGACGGACCCCCCTTGGCGACGAGGCTGGAGCACATCGACAAGCCGTCGAGACACCACCTCACCGCCGTCAGGGGAGACACCATGTACCGCTCCGAGCTGGAGATCCGGGTCCGTTATGAAGAGCTGCGCCGCCAGGCCGACCGGCAGCGCCTGGTGCGCGAGGCGACCGAAGCCCGGCCCGCCGGGCTTCGCGGCGCCGCCCGCTCCGGGGCCAACGAACCCGAAGGGCGGGTGAGTACGCGGGGCAGGTGGCTGCGGATACGCCGCGCCACCGTCTGACCGCGCGGCTCACATGACGTCCCAGGCGGCGCCGTCCGCCGCACAGTCGTCCGCCCGGCCCCAGGTGCCTTCCGCACCGGGCCGGGCGCTTCGCATGCCGAAACCCACTGCCGGATTGTCAGACCCCTGTGCGATGCTCACCAGCGTGGAGACCAGGTCCGTCAGTCCCGTGTTCGTCGGCCGCGCGGCCGAACTCGCCGCGCTGGAGGACGCGCTCGCCCGCATCGCGGCGTCCGGCGAGCCCCAGGCCCTGCTGATCGGCGGTGAGGCCGGGGTGGGCAAGACCCGCCTCATCGAGGAGTTCAGCGAGTCCGCCCGCGCCCGGGGCGCGCTCGTCGCGCTCGGCGGCTGCATCGAGATCGGCTCCGAAGGCCTGCCCTACGCACCGTTCTCCGCGATCCTGCACACCCTCAACTGGCATCTGCGCGACGAGCTGGCCGCCGCGGTCGCCGGCCAGGAGGGCGAACTCTCCCGCATCCTGCCCGAATTGGGGGAGACCCCCGGCGAGGCGCATGACGAGGAGATCGGCCGCGCCCGCCTCTTCGAGCTGACCGCCCGCCTCCTGGAGCGGCTCGCCGCGCACCGCACCCTCGTCCTCGTCGTCGAGGACCTCCACTGGGCCGACCGCTCCACCCGTGAGCTGCTCGCCTACCTCCTGCGGGCCCTGCACGACGCCAACGTCCTCCTGGTGGCGACCTACCGCTCGGACGACATCCACCGCCGCCACCCGCTGCGCCCCTTCCTCGCCGAGATCGACCGGATGCGCACGGTCCGCCGCGTCGAGCTGGCCCGCTTCACCCGCGACGAGGTCCGCTCCCAGATCGCCGGGATCAACGGCAGCGATCCCGAGGAGGACACCGTCGACCGGGTCTTCAAGCGCTCCGAGGGCAACGCCTTCTTCGTGGAGGAGCTGGCCCGCGGCCTCGCCGACGGCTGTCTGCACGGCCTCAGCGACCCCCTGCGCGATCTGCTGCTGGTGCGCGTCGAGGCGCTCCCCGAGGACGCCCAGCGGGTGGTGCGCACGGCCGCCGAGGGCGGCTCCACGGTCGAACACGAACTCCTCTCCGCCGTCTGCCAGATGCCCGAGGACGACCTCATCGAGGCGCTGCGGTCCGCCGTCGGCAGCAACACCCTCGTGCCCACCCAGGACGGCACGGGCTACCGCTTCCGGCACGCCCTCGTCCGCGAGGCCGTCGTCGACGATCTGCTGCCCGGCGAGCGCACCCGCCTCAACCGCCGCTACGCCCAGGCACTGGAAGCCAACCCCTCGCTGGTCCGCGCCGATGTCTGCGCCGCCCGGCTGGCCAGCTACTGGTACAAGGCCCATGACGCCGCCAAGGCGCTGCCCGCCGTCCTCGCCGCCTCCGTCCAGGCCCGCCGCCGCCATGCCTACGCCGAGCAGCTGAGGCTGCTGGACCGCGCCCTGGAGCTGTGGGACGACGCACCGACGGAGGTCCGCCAGGGGGTGCGTCCGGTCGACTACGCCGAGGCGTATCCGGCCTGCGGCTGTCATGACGGCGACGCCCTGGGCTTCCTCGACCTGCTCGCCGAGATCGCGGTGGCCGCCCGGCTCTCCGGCGACAACGAACGGGCCTTCACGATCACCAAGCGGGCCCTGCGGTCGCTGCGCGGCGAGAGCGACCCGCTGCGCACGGCATGGTTCCTGGTGCAGCGCTCCCGGCTCTGCCAGGGCACCGGCCGCGGCAACGGCTGGGAGGACCTGGGCACCGCACAGGAGCTGATGCGCGGCCTGCCGCCGTCCTCGGTGCATGCCGAGGTGCTGGCCGCCGTCGCGAGCTGGGCGGTGCTGCACGATCCGGGACCGGGCACCTTCGCGACGGCCGAACGCGCCGTGGAACTGGCCCAGTTGGTGGGCGACGACGAGGCCGAGCTCAACTCCCGGCTGACCCTGGCGGGACTGCGCGTCGACGCCGGGGAGGTCGACGAGGGCCTCGCCGACTTCCGTACCAACCTCGACCTCGCCGTCGACCGCGGCTACTTCGCCGTCATCGCCCGCGGGCATGTCAACCTCCCGTCCGCCCTGGAAGGCGTCGGCCGCTCCCGCGAAGCCGTCCAGGTCACCGAGCGCGGCGTCGAACTGACCACCCGCTACGGCCTCAAGGACAGCACCAGCTGGGTGCTGGGCAACCGCGCCGAATCCCTGCAGTCGCTGGGCCGCTGGGAGGAGGCGGGCCGGGCCGCCGCCGACGCCCGCCGCCTCGCCCAGAACCCCCGTGCCATCGCGCTGGCCGCCAGCCGAAGTACCGATCTCGCTTTGAACGAGGGCGACTTCGCCGCCGCCGAACGCGAACTGGCCGTCGCCCAGGAGTACTACGGCACCCACGACCCGCAGCCGCAGCACGCCATCGTCATGGCGCGGCACGCCCTGCGGATCGCCACCCACCAGGGTCGCCTCCTCGACGCCCGCAGCGTCCTCCAGCAGGTCCTGGACGCCGGCTTCCCGCCCGGCACCCAGCGCTACGCCTGGCCGTTGCTCTGGTCCGCCGCCGCCGCCGAATCGGACGCCCGCGGACTGCCCGCCGCCGAGCCGGGCCGCGCCGCGGTCCTCGCCCGCATCCGGGACGCCGCCAAGAAGCTGCCCCGGCTCTGCCCGGTCTGGGCGGCCCACGGCCTCGCGCTCGATGCCGAACTCCGCCGCGCCGAAGGCCGCGAGACCCCCGATTCCTGGGCCGAGGCGGTCGCCGCCTTCGAGCCCCTGGAACGCCCGCACGAGCTCGCCCGAGCCTGCTACCGCTGGGCGGAATCCCTCCTCCACGGCAGTGAACGGGCCACCCTCGCACTGCACGGCCGCACCCCGCGCGAGGCCGCCGTACTCCTGCTCACCCAGGCGCACACCGCCGCCGCGACGATGGGCGCCCGCCCGCTCGCCGAGGAACTCGAACTCCTCGCCCAGCGGGCCCGCATCCCCCTGCCCGGTCTGAAGCCGGCGGCCGCGACGGAGCCTGCGGCAGCCGCCGCCCGTGGAGTCGCCGGAGAACCCTCACCCGCCGTCGCCGTGCCCGCCGAATCCCTCGGCCTGACCCCGCGCGAACGCGACGTGCTGCGGCTGGTCGCCGACGGGCGCAGCAACCGCCAGATAGCCGACGCCCTGTTCATCTCCCCGAAGACCGCCAGCGTCCATGTCTCCAACATCCTCGCCAAGCTGGGCGTCTCCGGCCGCGGCGAGGCAGGCGCGGTGGCGCACCGCCTGCGCCTGTTCGGGGAGCCGACACTCAGCTAGCGGTCCGTTCGTCCCCCTGACCGGTAGGCAGCCAGGCCAGGGGGCGTCACCCTCACCCACCAGCCGGGGCCTAGGCCTGTTCCCGGCCGCCGTCCTCGCCCTGCTGCTGCCGGGGTGCCCTGACGACGACGGTCCCCGAGGAGAGATCGATCGGGCCCTTCCCCGGATCGCCGTCGCCCACGTCATCGACGACGAGCGACATCTTCTGCCGCTCCTCATCGGTGTGCTTGCGCCCCGGTGCGAACAGTTCTTCCGCGATGTTGAACATGGTGCCCTGCCCCCTCTTCGGTTGACGCGCACCCGTCCCCCTGACCCCCGAGTGTAGGCAGGGCACCCTAAAAGGGGATCAGCCGGATCAGCTCACCTGGAGGCGGAGAATCCGGTCATCGCCCTTGTGCGGTGTGCCCCGTCCGTCCGTGTTGCTGGTGACCAGCCACAACGCACCGTCGTCGGCCGCCACGACGGTCCGCAGCCGCCCGTAGGTGCCCTGCAAAAAGGCCTGCGGAGCCGCCACCGGCTTCGTCCCGTTCAGCGCGATCCGCCACAGCCGTTCGCCGCGCAGGGAGGCCATCCAGATCGAGCCCTTGGCGTAGGCGATGCCGCTGGGCGAGGCGTCCGCGGTCTTCCACTGCTCGATGGGGTCCACGAACCCGGAGCCCGCGGCCGCGTCCTTGGCCTTGCCCTCGACCTCGGGCCAGCCGTAGTTCTTGCCCGGCTCGATGAGGTTGAGCTCGTCCCAGGTGTTCTGACCGAACTCCGAGGCCCACAGGCGCTTGTCATTGTCCCAGGCCAGCCCCTGCACATTGCGGTGGCCGTAGTCGTACACCACCGAATCCGCCGCGGGGTTGCCGTGCGCCGGTTCGCCGTCCGGGGTCATCCGGAGGATCTTGCCGCCGAGGGACTGCTTGTCCTGCGCCAGCCCCGTGTCGCCGGTCTCACCGGTGCCGGCGTAGAGCATCTTGTCCGGGCCGAACGCGATCCGGCCGCCGTTGTGGATCTGGCCCTTGGGAATGCCCTTGAAGATCGTGTCGGGCGCGCCCAGCTGATTGCCCTGCGGGCGCTTCTCGTCGTAGATCATGCGGGCGATGCGGTTGTCGGACGCGGTGGTGAAGTACGCATACACCTCGTGATCCGCACCGAACGTCGAGGACACCGCGATCCCCAGCAGCCCGCCCTCGCCCCCCGGGTCCACACCCGGCACCGATCCCAGCTCGGTGATCTTCCCGCCGTGCGCCGCGACCCGGACGATCTTCCCGGTGTCACGGGACGCGACCAGCAGATCTCCGCCCGGCAGCACCGCCACGCCCCACGGCGACTTCAGCCCGGTGGCCAGGGTGCCGGTGACCTTCACCGAGCCCTTGGCGGGCGGTGCGGTCGACGACGGTGTGGCGTTCGGCGAGGCCGCGGGGTTCTTCGCCCGGGCGGAGTTCTCCCCGCCCTGGGGCTGCGTGCCGCCGGACGAACAGCCCGCTGCCAGGAGCAGCGAAGCGGCGGCCAACACGGCGGTCTGGGAACGGCGTTGCACGGCAGGGGTCCTCTCGTCGGCAGGGCGTGGACAAGAACACCACATCGCGGCCCCGCTGCGCCGCGCCTTATCCGTTCCGGAACCACTCCCACCTGCCATGATCCGGCCGGGGCGGCCCTGCCGCGAGCGGGACACGCACGGCCGGCCCACCTCCGAGGATTCCCTCCTGCGCCGGATGGCCTCCGCAAGTACGGGGGGCTTCCGTCGGGGTCCCCTCAGTACCAGGACCCACGCGCCGGCGGCAGCGCGGCGATCTCCGCCAGGTCCTCGCGGGTGAGTGTCAGCTCCGCGGCCTTGGCGTTCTGAGCGGCCCAGCGTTCCTTCTTCGTGCCCGGCACCGGCACCACATGCCGGCCCTGCGCCAGCACCCACGCCAGCGCCACCTGTCCGGGCGTGGCTCCGTACCGGGCGCCGACCCGCCGCAGCCCGGCCACCACCGGCTGGTTCGCGGCCATCATCTCGGCGGTGAAGCGGGGGTGGCGGGCCCGTAGGTCCTCCGGTTCGAAGCCCTGACCCGGGGTCAGGGTGCCGGTCAGATAGCCGTTCCCCAGCGGCATCGCCGCGAGGAAACCGACACCCCGTGACTCGCACCACGGCAGCAGCGTCTCCAGCGACTCCGGCGACCACACCGACAGCTCCGCCTGCACGCTGCTGACGGGGAACACCTGCTGGATACGTTCCAGTTGGGCCAGCGTGCCGTCGTGCATCCGGGAGCGGGGGCGCGCCCCGCCGCCCGCCGGACGCCGCTCCGCACGGGCCGCGCGGGCCGGCCGTACCGCACGCGCACCCACCGCACACAGCCCCAGCGACCGTACCTTCCCCGCCGCCACCAGCTCCGCCATCGCCCCCCAGGTCTCCTCGACGGGCACCTCGGGATCGGCCCGGTGCAGCTGGAAGAGATCGATACGGTCGGTCTGCAGCCGGCGCAGCGAGGCGTCGCAGGCGCGCTTGACGTAGCCGGGCCGCCCGTTGGCGACGATGTGCTGCTCGCCCACCAGCAGCCCGCACTTGGTCGACACGAACGCGTCCGCCCGCCGCTCCTTGAGCACCCGCCCCACCAGCAGCTCGTTGGTGAACGGGCCGTACATGTCGGCGGTGTCCAGCAGGCTGCACCCCCGGTCCAGCGCGGTGTGCACGGCCCGCAGCGAGCTGTCCAAGCTGCGCTGCGACTCGGTGTACCCCCAGCTCATCGGCATACAGCCGAGTCCGATGGCGCCCACTTCGAGAGCCGCCGCACCGATTGTCCTGCGCTCCACCTGGTTGTGCCTCCGTCCCCTCGCCCCCGGTCAAGGGCCAGACCAAACTAACGTCTGAACAGAACGTCTCTTCGCATAGCCTGCGGCCATGGCAACCGCAGACCAGCGCACCGAAGCGAACGACGTATGGCTCCCGATCCCGCCCGACGAGATCGACGGCCTCCCCGGCGGCCTCCACTACGTCCACTGGGACGCCGGCCTCGACTACCCGGCCGACCCCGCCCGCTGCGCCTTCTACGCCGTCCCCTACATGAAGGCCGCGGAGGTGAGCCTGCGCCCGCTGTCTCTGATGAGCCGTGTTCGGGTGGTGCAGACCCTCACCGCCGGCATCGAGCACATGCTCCCGGGGCTGCAGCGGATGCCGTCCGGCGCCCAACTGTGCAACGCCCGGGGGCTGCACGACGCCAGCACCGCGGAGCTGGCGCTCACCCTGATCCTGGCCGCGCTGCGCGGTGTCCCGGGCTTCGTACGGGGCCAGGACGCGGGGGAGTGGCGGCAGGGTTTCCAGCCTGCGCTCGCCGACAAGTCGGTCCTCATTGTGGGCTATGGTTCGATCGGCAGTGCCATCGAGGACCGGCTCACACCTTTTGAATGTGCGCGGGTGGCGCGCGTCGCGCGCACCGCGCGTGACACTGTGCGCGGTCCTGTGCATCCATTCTCCGACCTGTCCGCCCTCCTGCCCGACGCGGACGTGGTCGTGCTGGCAACTCCGCTCACCGACACCACGCGTGGCCTGGTCGGGACCGATTTCCTGGCTCGGATGAAGGACGGCGCACTGCTCGTGAACATCGCGCGCGGCGGGATCGTCGACACCAAGGCACTGCTTGCCGAACTGGAATCCGGACGGCTGCGTGCCGCACTCGATGTCACCGATCCGGAACCGCTGCCTCCTGGGCATCCACTGTGGCACGCTCCCGGCGTACTCATCACTCCACACGTCGGTGGCCCCAGCTCTGCCTTCCTGCCTCGTGCGAAGCGGCTACTGCGCGACCAGTTGGCGCTTTTCGCGGCCGGCGAGCCCCTGCGGAACGTCGTCGCCACCGCCGACTGAGCGCTTGCGCGTAGCGCTACGAGGCCGTACGACTGCAAAGAGTGTTCGCAACTCCCTGCTTGTCACGCTCCGTAGAGACACTATGTCCCTGAGTGACGGAACTGGTATCGTCCCGAGCGGGGACGGCGCCGGGAAGGACGTGGCGCGATGCGAACGATCCGGAACTCGAGGGGGGCGACGGGCGATGTACAGCCGATGGATGATTCGCGAGAAGCGCGATCCACGAGCGCCCACGGGAATACTGCGAGGACCCCGGGCGTACCGCTCGCGACGACGCCCGGTGCGGGTGAGGGGGAGAGTCCGGTGAGCGCCCCCGGGGCGATGCTCTCCCGGCCGCCGACGCCGGCCGGCAATCCGCCGGGCACGGTACCGCAGATCGTCCTCGCCGTGGTCTGCGGCGGCTATGCCGTCGGCGCCGCCTTCGGCTGGGGATCCTCGGAAGTCGCCGCGTTCATGGGGGACTTCGGCCTCAGCTTTGCGGCGTTCCTGGCCGCCTTCTCCTGCGGTCTCTACGCCCGCAAGCGCCGCAGCCGGTTCCGCCCGGCATGGATGCTGTTCGCCGCCTCGTCCGGGATGGCCGGACTCGGCAACGGCGTATGGGGCTGGTACGAGGTCATCCAGGGCACCACGGTCCCCAGTCCCTGCCTGGCCGACTTCTGCTTCCTGCTGTTCGCGCCACCGGCCATCGTCGGCCTGCTGGTGCTCGCCAAGAGGCCGGTGACCAGGGCCGGTTGGGTCTGCCTGGGCCTCGACTCCTGGCTGATCGCGGGATCGCTGGTCACCCTCTCATGGAGCCTCGCGCTCGCGCACACCGCCCACTTCCAGGGCCGCAGCGTGGCGCAGAGCGCACTGTCGCTCGCCTACCCGCTGCTGGACATCGTGCTGGTGAGCATGGTGCTCGCGCTGCACTTCCGGCGCTCCTCGGTGCACCGCTCGGCCATCAACACCGCCGTCGCGGCGCTGGCGCTGACGGTGCTGTGCGACGCCCTGTTCAGCTCACCGCTGCTGCGCGAGCACTACCGCTCCGGCCAGATCCTGGACGCCGGATGGTTCGCCGGCTCGATGCTGCTCGCGTACGCGCCCTGGGTCGCCCGCCGCGCGGGCGAGGTGTGCCCCGAGGAGGAGGTCAAGCCGGCCGCCCGCCGGGACCAGCCGCACGGCAGCCGCCCCATCGCGGGCTCGCTCGCCGCGCTGACCCCGTATCTCGCCGCCGCCGTCTGCACGCTGGGCATCCTCACCAACGTCCTCGACGGGCGCCGCATCGACCGCGTGGTGCTCTTCACCGGCTGCACGGTCGTCCTGGCGCTGGTCGTCCGCCAGGGCATCATGCTGCTCGACAACATCACCCTCACCCAGGAACTGGCGCAGAAGGAGAACCACTTCCGCTCCCTGGTGCAGGGCTCCAGCGATGTCATCATGATCGCCGCCCCGACCGGTGTGCTCCGCTATGTGAGCCCGGCCGCCGCCGGTGTCTACGGCCGCGACGCCGAGGAGCTGGTCGGCTCCGAGCTGGCCTCGCTGATCCACCCCGAAGACCTGGGCCGGGTGGTGCACGAGGTCCGCAGATTCCTCGCCGCCGCCCCCGAGGACGAACCGACCACCCGTATCGAATGCCGCTTCCGGGCCGGCGAACAGCGCTCCGGCGGCGACGGCTGGCTGAACGTCGAATCCACGGTCAACCGCCATCACGGCGGCCTGATCTTCAACTCCCGCGATGTCACCGAACGCGTCCGGCTGCAGGCCCAGCTCCAGCACAACGCCTCACACGACGCGCTCACCGACCTGCCCAACCGCGCGCTGTTCACCGAACGCGTCACCCAGGCCGTCACCGGCCGCCGGGCCAGCGACCACGACACCGCGGTGCTCTACATCGACCTCGACGGCTTCAAGCAGGTCAACGACACCATCGGCCATCAGGCGGGCGACGAACTGCTGGTGCAGGCGGCCCGCAGGCTCGGTGAGTCGGTGCGCTCCGGGGACATAGCGGCGCGCCTGGGCGGTGACGAGTTCGCCGCGCTGATCACCGGAGACGGCACCCGCGACCGCGCCGCCCGCGAGTTCCGTATCCACGAGATCGCCGACCGGCTGCGCATCAAACTCTCCGAGCCGTACCGCATCGACGGCCGGGACGTACGGGTCGCGGCCAGCATCGGCGTCGCCTTCGCCGACCCCGGGGTGAGTCCCGCGGGCCTGCTGCGCAACGCCGACCTTGCGATGTACCGCGCCAAGCAGGCCGGCAAGGGCCGGGTGGAGCTGTACGCACCCCAGATGCAGAGCGAGGTGGCACACCGTGCCGACCTTGCGACCAAGCTCCGTACGGCCCTGCACGAGGGGGCGTTCGCGCTGCTGCACCAACCGGTGGTGGAACTGGCCGGCGGCCGGGTCACCGCGGTCGCGGCCCACGCCCGCTGGCGCTCCGCCCAGGGCATCCTCTTCACCCCGGCCGAATTCCTGCGGGTCGGCGACCGCGGCCGGTTCACCGACGACGGCGACCGCGCGGCGGAGCTGGAGCGCTGGCAGCTGGGGGAGGCCGTCGAGCAGGCCGCGGCGCGCCACCGCGCCGGCTACACGGTCCCGGTCGCGGTCCGGCTCTCCGCCCGCCGGCTGCTGGACCATGCGCTGTCCCCCAAGGGCGTCGAGTCGCTGCTCACCCGGCACGGCCTGCCGTCGAGCGCACTCGTCCTGGAACTGTCCGAAAGCGATGCCCGGATCCCGCTCGACGACCTGGAGCGTCGGCTGGTCGCGCTGCGCCGCCTCGGCGTACGGATCGCCCTCGACGGCTTCGGCAGCGGATATGCCGCCATCAGCGCGCTGCGCCGGCTTCCGGTCGACGTCCTTCGGCTGGACCGCGGGCTGGTCGACGGAGTGGTGGAGTCCGCCCGGCTGCACAAGATCACCGCGGGGCTGCTGCGGATCGCCGGAGACCTGGGCATGCAGTGCGTCGCGGACGGCGTCGATCTGCCCGAGCAGGTCCTCGCGCTGCGCTCCATGGGCTGCACGCACGGCATGGGCATGGCCTTCTCCGGGCCGCTCGACGAACACCGGCTGCGGCGGTCCCTGACACACGCCCACTATCCGGTGCCGGACCTGCCGGGACAGAGCCGGTCAGTGGTGCTCAGCGGCAGCGGACTGCCCGTCCGGCACGGCGGACCGGCGGGTCCGGATTCGCTCGTGCATCCGCCATTGCGCTCAAATAGTGAGACCTCCGTCCCACCCACTTGACACTCGGTGCACGGCGGCGAGAGGGTCTGTGCCATGCGCACCCGAATTCTCGTACTTGGAAAGCGCGTCGGCTGAAGCCGGGTCCTGACGAACCCGGCTCATCGCACCGACGCGCTCCCCTCGCTTGCCACCTGGCACGGGGGGTTTTTTGTTGCACAGCAACCTCACAAATCCCGTCAAAACCCTCAGCTTCGAGAAGAGACGCAGATGACCGAGCAGGCCTCCGGGGCCCACCATCCGCAGCCGCGGGCCCGTCACTCCGGCGGACCGCAGCAGCCCGCCGCCGTCGAGCACGTCACGGGTGCGCAGTCCCTGATCCGTTCGCTCGAGGAGGTCGGGGCCGACACGGTGTTCGGCATTCCCGGCGGTGCGATCCTGCCTGCGTACGACCCGATGATGGACTCCTCGAAGGTGCGGCACGTCCTGGTGCGCCACGAGCAGGGCGCCGGTCATGCGGCCACCGGCTACGCCCAGGCCACCGGCAAGGTCGGGGTGTGCATGGCGACCTCGGGCCCGGGTGCCACCAACCTCGTCACCCCGATCGCCGACGCCCACATGGACTCCGTGCCGCTGGTGGCGATCACCGGCCAGGTCGCGTCCAAGGCGATCGGCACGGACGCCTTCCAGGAGGCGGACATCTGCGGCATCACGATGCCGATCACCAAGCACAACTTCCTGGTCACCGACCCCGCCGAGATCCCGCGGACGATCGCCGAGGCGTTCCACATCGCGGCCACCGGCCGCCCCGGCCCGGTCCTGGTCGACATCGCCAAGGACGCCCTGCAGGCGCAGACCACGTTCTCCTGGCCGCCGCACACCGAGCTCCCCGGCTACCGCCCGGTGACCAAGCCGCACGCCAAGCAGATCCGTGAGGCCGCCCGGCTGATCGCCGAGTCCAAGCGCCCGGTGCTCTACGTCGGCGGCGGTGTGATGAAGGCCGGCGCCACCGCCGAGCTGAAGGTGCTCGCCGAGCTGACCGGCGCCCCCGTCACCACCACCCTGATGGCGCTGGGATCCTTCCCCGACAGCCACCCGCAGCACGTGGGCATGCCCGGGATGCACGGTGCGGTCACCGCCGTCACCGCGCTGCAGAAGTCGGACCTGCTGATCACCCTCGGCGCCCGTTTCGACGACCGCGTCACCGGCAAGCTGGACTCCTTCGCGCCGTACGCCAAGATCGTGCACGCGGACATCGATCCGGCGGAGATCGGCAAGAACCGTGCCGCGGACGTCCCGATCGTCGGTGACGCCCGCGAGGTCATCGCCGACCTGATCGTCGCCGTCCAGGCCGAGCACGAAGCCGGCCACAAGGGCGACTACAGCGCCTGGTGGAAGGACCTCAACCGCTGGCGCGACACCTACCCGCTGGGCTACGACCTGCCGGAGGACGGCAGCCTGTCCCCGCAGCAGGTCATCGAGCGGATCGGCGAGCTCGCCCCCGCCGACACCATCTACGCCGCGGGCGTCGGCCAGCACCAGATGTGGGCCGCCCACTTCATCGGGTACGAACAGCCCTCGACGTGGCTGAACTCCGGCGGCGCCGGGACGATGGGCTACGCCGTCCCCGCCGCGATGGGCGCCAAGGCCGGTCAGCCGGACCGTACGGTCTGGGCGATCGACGGCGACGGCTGCTTCCAGATGACCAACCAGGAGCTGGTCACCTGCGCGCTGAACAACATCCCGATCAAGGTCGCGATCATCAACAACGGCGCGCTGGGCATGGTCCGCCAGTGGCAGACGCTGTTCTACAACCAGCGCTACTCCAACACCGTGCTGCACTCCGGCCCCGAGTCCGACGGGCTCGTGACGGCGGGCAAGGCCAGCGGCGGCACCCGCGTCCCGGACTTCGTGAAGCTGTCCGAGGCCATGGGCTGTGTCGCGATGCGCTGCGAGGACCCGGCCGAGCTCGACACGGTCATCGCCAAGGCCAATGCCATCAACGACCGCCCGGTCGTGATCGACTTCATCGTCCACGAGGACGCCCAGGTGTGGCCGATGGTCGCCGCCGGCACCTCCAACGACGAGGTCATGGCCGCCCGGGGCGTGCGTCCCGACTTCGGCGACAACGAAGACGACTGAGCCCAGGACGTCACGGACGCACGGAAGAAGAGAGAAGACCATGTCCAAGCACACGCTCTCCGTCCTGGTGGAGAACACCCCCGGCATCCTCGCCCGGATCGCCGCGCTGTTCTCCCGCCGCGGCTTCAACATCGACTCGCTCGCGGTCGGGGTCACCGAGCACCCCGACATCTCCCGCATCACCATCGTGGTCAGCGTCGAGTCGCTGCCGCTGGAGCAGGTCACCAAGCAGCTCAACAAGCTCGTCAACGTCCTGAAGATCGTCGAGCTGGAGCCCGGCGCCGCGATCCAGCGCGAACTGGTCCTGGCCAAGGTCCGCGCCGACAACGAGACACGCTCGCAGATCGTCGAGATCGTCCAGCTCTTCCGCGCCAAGACCGTGGATGTCTCCCCCGAGGCCGTCACGATCGAGGCCACCGGATCCAGTGACAAGCTGGAGGCGATGCTCAAGATGCTGGAGCCGTTCGGCATCAAGGAACTGGTGCAGTCCGGCACCATCGCCATAGGCCGTGGCGCCCGGTCCATCACGGACCGCTCGCTGCGAGCCCTGGACCGTTCGGCCTGACCCCCGCCGTCCAACCGGACCGTATGGCGAGACCCACCACCCTTCCCCACCCCGCCCGACGTACTGTGTGGGCACCCCGCTAGATCCAAGGAGATACCCGAAGTGGCCGAGCTGTTCTACGACGACGATGCCGACCTGTCCATCATTCAGAACCGCAAGGTCGCGGTCATCGGCTACGGGAGCCAGGGCCACGCCCACGCGCTGTCCCTGCGCGACTCGGGTGCCGATGTGCGCGTCGGCCTGCACGAGGGCTCCAAGTCCAAGGCCAAGGCCGAGGAGCAGGGCCTGCGCGTGGTGACCCCCGCGGAGGCGGCGGCCGAGGCCGACGTCATCATGATCCTGGTGCCGGACCCGATCCAGGCCAAGGTCTACGAGGAGTCCATCAAGGACCACCTGAAGGACGGCGACGCGCTGTTCTTCGGCCACGGCCTGAACATCCGCTTCGGCTTCATCAAGGCTCCGGCCGGCGTGGACGTGTGCATGGTCGCCCCCAAGGGCCCCGGCCACCTCGTGCGCCGCCAGTACGAGGAAGGCCGCGGCGTGCCCTGCATCGCGGCCGTCGAGCAGGACGCGACCGGCAACGGCTTCGCGCTGGCGCTCTCGTACGCCAAGGGCATCGGCGGCACCCGCGCCGGCGTCATCAAGACCACCTTCACCGAGGAGACCGAGACCGACCTGTTCGGTGAGCAGGCCGTCCTGTGCGGTGGCGCCTCGGCGCTGGTCAAGGCCGGCTTCGAGACCCTGGTCGAGGCGGGCTACCAGCCCGAGATCGCGTACTTCGAGTGCCTCCACGAGCTCAAGCTGATCGTGGACCTGATGTACGAGGGCGGCCTGGAGAAGATGCGCTGGTCGGTCTCCGAGACCGCCGAGTGGGGCGACTACATCACCGGCCCGCGGATCGTGAACGAGAACACCAAGGCCGAGATGAAGAAGGTGCTCGCCGAGATCCAGGACGGCACCTTCGCCAACAACTGGATGGCGGAGTACAACGCCGGCCTGCCGAAGTACAACGAGTACAAGAAGGCCGACGAGGACCACCTCCTGGAGACCACCGGCAAGCAGCTGCGCAAGCTGATGAGCTGGGTGGACGACGAGGCGTAAGCCGAACGGACAGGGGGCCGCGAAGCAGCTCGCGGCCCCTCGTCCTGCGTCCCGCCAAGGCCGCCACGGCGCCTTGTCCACCGCGTAGAACCACGCACGGGTGATCCTTCCGCAACGGCACAGGACGCGCCCCCCAGCGCCACTACACTGCTAATCACAAGCGCGTCAGGCTCACAGCGTCGTGCGTCTTCCACGCGGCTTTCCCCCTTCACCGCCTTCGGCCGTCGGGACGGCCGTCCGCGAAGGACTAGTGAGGACTGAAGACCACGTGAGCTCGAAACCTGTCGTACTGATCGCCGAAGAACTGTCGCCCGCCACCGTCGACGCCCTCGGTCCGGACTTCGAGATCCGGCACTGCAACGGCGCCGACCGCGCCGAGCTGCTTCCCGCGATCGCCGAAGTCGACGCCGTCCTCGTGCGCAGCGCGACGAAGATCGACGCCGAAGCCATCGCCGCCGCCAAGAAGCTGAGGGTCGTCGCCCGCGCGGGCGTGGGCCTGGACAATGTCGATGTCTCCGCCGCCACCAAGGCCGGCGTGATGGTCGTCAACGCCCCGACCTCCAACATCGTCACCGCCGCCGAGCTCGCCTGCGGTCTGCTGGTCGCCACGGCCCGCAACATCCCGCAGGCCAACACCGCCCTGAAGAACGGCGAGTGGAAGCGCAGCAAGTACACGGGCGTCGAGCTCAGCGAGAAGACCCTCGGTGTGGTCGGTCTCGGCCGGATCGGCGTCCTGGTCGCTCAGCGGATGTCGGCGTTCGGCATGAAGGTCGTCGCCTACGACCCCTACGTCCAGCCGGCCCGTGCCGCGCAGATGGGCGTCAAGCTGCTGACCCTCGACGAGCTGCTGGAGGTCTCGGACTTCATCACCGTGCACCTCCCCAAGACGCCCGAGACCGTCGGTCTCATCGGCAACGAGGCGCTGCACAAGGTCAAGCCGTCGGTCCGGATCGTCAACGCCGCGCGTGGCGGGATCGTCGACGAGGCGGCGCTGGCCAGCGCGCTGAAGGAGGGCCGGGTGGCCGGCGCGGGCCTCGACGTCTACGCGACCGAGCCCTGCACCGACTCGCCGCTCTTCGAGTTCGACCAGGTCGTCGCCACCCCGCACCTCGGTGCGTCGACGGGCGAGGCGCAGGAGAAGGCCGGTATCTCGGTCGCCAGGTCGGTGCGGCTCGCGCTGGCCGGCGAGCTGGTGCCGGACGCGGTCAACGTCCAGGGCGGTGTGATCGCCGAGGACGTCAAGCCGGGTCTGCCGCTGGCCGAGCGCCTCGGCCGGATCTTCACCGCGCTGGCCGGCGAGGTCGCCATGCGCCTCGACGTCGAGGTGTACGGCGAGATCACCCAGCACGACGTCAAGGTACTCGAACTCTCCGCGCTCAAGGGTGTGTTCGAGGACGTCGTGGACGAGACGGTGTCCTATGTCAACGCCCCGCTGTTCGCGCAGGAGCGCGGCGTGGAGGTGCGGCTGACGACCAGCAGCGAGTCGCCCGAGCACCGCAATGTGGTGACCGTGCGCGGCACCCTCGCGGGCGGTGACGAGGTGTCGATCTCCGGCACGCTGTCGGGCCACAAGAACACCCAGAAGATCGTCGCGGTCGGTGAGCACTCCATCGACCTGTCGCTCGCGGACCACATGGCCTTCATGCGCTACAGCGACCGCCCCGGTGTCGTCGGCACCGTCGGCCGGATCCTGGGCGAGGCGGGCATCAACATCGGCGGGATGCAGGTCTCCCGGGCCGATGTCGGTGGCGAGGCGCTGGTCGCACTGACCGTCGACGACACGATTCCGCCGAACGTGCTCGCCGAGATCGCCGAGGAGATCGGTGCGACCTCCGTGCGCGCGGTGAACCTCGGCGACTGATTCGCCGGTTTTTCGCAGGTCAACGGGCCCGGATCCCGCTTCGGCGGAGTCCGGGCCCGTTTGCGTGCCCGGACATACGGATGCCGCCGGGGTCCGCGACTCGGCTCCCGCTGATGGCTGACCCGTCAACCATTCACCCGAATGGCGTAATGATGGTGAGGGCACGGGCCCAACGACGCCGTCGTGGGGCCGCCGGAGCCGGTGGCCGCCGGTCCTCCCGGGTCGCTGCGGAGATGTGGGCGTCGCGCAATGGGAACTGTGCGTGCCCCGCCGGTGCGTGCGGAAGGAGAGCGTCATGAATGCACCCCTGGGTGATGCCCCCCGGAGCCTGACCGGCCTGCATGTGGTCGACGCGGACGGCGCGAAGGTGGGCACGGTCCAGCAGGTCTACCGGGACGATGCCACCAACGACCCCGAGTGGATCACGGTGCGCACCGGGCTCTTCGGGCTGAAGGAGACCTTCATTCCGCTCGCCGGGGCCCGTCGGGCGGACGATGAGCTGCATGTTCCGCATGCCAAGGAAACCATCAAGGCGGCACCACGGATCGACGCCGACGGTCATCTCGACCCCTCCGAAGAGACCGAGCTCTACCGCCACTACGGGATGGCCCGGCCGGGTGACTCCCGGCCCGGCGATACGCCGGACCCCGGCGGGATGTCCGGCCCAGGCGGTACGTCGAACCCCGGCCCGGGTAATTAGCCGGACCCCGGCGGCACGTCCGGCATCGGCGGGATGTCCGGCACCGGCGGACGCCAGGACCCGCGGGACCCGGATGGGTGCCCGGACAAGAGGAAGATGTACGCCCGTATAATACGGACGTCTGGTACGAGCGTATGTGCGGCGATAGGCTGCCCTTATGGGACACCGTGAAGACCTTCTGGAGGGCGCCAAGCGCTGCCTCCTGGAGAAGGGGTATGCGCGCACCACGGCTCGCGACATCGTGGCCGCATCCGGCGCCAACCTCGCCTCCATCGGATACCACTACGGCTCCAAGGACGCCCTGATGCGCCAGGCGGTCATCGCGTCCAGCGAGGAGTGGGGCGCGAGTGTGACCCAGGTACCGGCCGCCGGCGGCGGGACGGAGGCGGAGGGCGCGGATCCGCTGGAGCGGTTCGCCGCGGTCTGGGACTCCGTCCTGCAACGCATCGCCACGGAACGGGATTTCATCGCCGCACAGGTCGAGGTGCTGGGACTGCTGCCGCGCGACGCGGCACTGCGCGAGGCGATCGGCGAGGTGCTCCCGGAAGGCGGCGAGGGGCTGGTCGCGGTCTTCGAGGGGGTGCCGGACACCGACGTCGACCCGGAGGCGGCACGTATCGTCGGCTCCTTCTACCAGGCCCTGCTCACCGGCCTGATGGTCCAGTCGCTGCTCACACCGGACGCCATGCCCTCCGGCCGGGACCTGGCCACCGCGCTGCGCCGGGTCACCGAAGGCGAGGTACTGGGGGCGAAGTAGCCCACCCGGCACCGGGGCGACGGCCGTCTGCCCCGACGAGAACCACCGGGCGTGCTCGCGGTCCGGCGGTCCGGGCAACGCCCCTACAGCCGGGCCGCCTTGAGGGCCATGTGCAGCAGCAGCCGGTGCTCGCCGTCGTCCAGGTCGAGGCCGGTCAGCTTCTCCACCCGGCCCAGGCGGTAGTAGAGCGTCTGACGGTGGATGCCCAGGGCCTGTGCGGTGCGGCTCGCCTGGCCCGCGCAGTCGAGGAACACCTCGGCGGTGCGCGCGAGTTCGGCGTGTGCGGGGGCCAGCAGCGGGCCGATGGCCGGGTCAGGTGCGGTGTCCGGCAGCGCGGTCAGCATGCGGTACGGGCCGAGGGCGTCCCACTGGGTGACCGGGCCCAGCCGGGGCTCGGCGCGGGCCGCGCGGGCCGCGTCCAGGGCCTCGCGCCAGGTGGCCGGAAGGTCGGTCAACTCCCTGGTGCCGGCGCCGATTCCGGCGGCGCCCGGCCGGGGCGGGGGGTGTCCGGCGGGACCGCCGCTGCGCGCCCCGCCGCGCGCCGCCTGCCCCTCGGGCGGCGCGGCGCCCGCGCGCGGGGAGCGCAGCAGATGCTCGGCCACCGCATGGGCGGGGGTGAGCGCGCCGGCCGAGCGCAGACGGACCAGCGCGGCCAGGGCGGGCGCGGCGGCCGCGGGCTGCGGCCGGCCGCCGGCCCCGGGACGGTGCTGCGTGGCGGCATCCGTCTCGTCCGCCCCCTCCGCCGGGGCGGCCGGACCGCCCGCCGGCAGCGCACACGCCGCCAGCAGGCCCGGCAGGCTGGGCAGCGGCGCCACATCGGTGTCGGAGGTGTCCCAGGGCAGCACCGCGACCAGGGTGAGCGGGATGCCCGGGGTGAAGCGGAGAGTGTCCCGCAGCGCATCGCTCAGCGCGGCCGCCGCGGGAGGCCGTCCGGCGGGCGGCGCGGCCAGCAACTCCCGCAGCAGATCGCCGAGTTCGGACCCGGCGTGGGCCTCGTCGGCCAGCAGTGCCCCGATCCGGGCGGCGGTGTCCATCGCCTGGGCGATCCGCGGGTCGGGCGGTGTGCCACGGCTGCCCAGTTCGAGATCGGTGAGATGCCCGTCGTCCAGCAGCCACACATAGCCGTGGACGATGCCGCGATGGCGTACGGGCAGGCAGATCCGGCCCTTGAAGACCCCGGCCGCCGGGTCCGGCGGAATGCGCAGCGCCGTCCTGGCGCGGGCGATCCCGAACGCTTCGAACCAGGCCCGTACCGCCGCCGAGGAGCGGCGCTGCAGGATCGACCGGGTCCGCACGGGGTCCATGACCTCGTCGTCGTCGCCCTCGTGCGCGCCGAACGCAATCAGTCCGAAATCCCGGTCCTCCAGCGTCGCCGGGGCGCCGAGCGCCGCCGAGATCTCGTCCACGAGCTGCTGGTAATCGCCCCGCATCCGCCGCCCGGCTCCTCTCCTGTCGTCACACCACCGGCACCGCCGGCATCTCGGACACCTCTCGTACCGCTGTCACCACTGACCCGGTCGCTGCTCCTCCATTCTCATACATCTGTCTGAGATCCCGACCACGAAGGCGTGACAGCTGTCGATGGCCGGGAAGTGGCGCGATCCTTAAGTTTCAGGTGGCTCAATCTTGCCGACGCGTTCTCCCCCCGTCCGGCGTCCGCCGGTACTTGTCACCCATGAATCGTGGAGGTGCCCATGCTGGGTCCCGTGCTCCTCGCCGCAGCGCGCAGCGACAGCATCCGCCGCATCGTTGCGGCTGCCCCGGTTACCCGCCCCGTGGTCGACCGGTTCGTCGCCGGCGAGCGCCTGGGCGAGTCCATGGCGGCCGTGCGGTCCCTGGCCGCGCGAGGCCTGGAGGTCACCCTCGACCACCTGGGCGAGGACATCACCGACCCGGCCGAGGCACTGCGCAACCGCGATGCCTACCTGCAGCTGGCCGCGGCCTTCAAGGAGCAGGGACTCGGCGTCAAGGCCGAGATGTCGGTCAAGCTGTCCGCTTTCGGGCAGGCACTGGCCGGCGGCCACGAGCTGGCGCTGAAGAACGTCACTCCGGTGGTCGAAGCCGCCGCCGAGGCCGGTACGACCGTGACCCTCGACATGGAGGACCACACCACGGTCGACTCCACCCTCGCGATCCTCGCCGACCTGCGGGAACGCTTTCCCCAGACGGGCGCGGTGCTGCAGTCCTACCTCTTCCGCACCGAGGACGACTGCCACGCACTCGCCGGGGAAGGCTCCCGGGTACGGCTGGTCAAGGGCGCATACAAGGAGCCCGCGTCCGTCGCCTTCCAGGACAAGCGGGAGGTCGACAAGGCGTATGTGCGCTGCCTGAAGATCCTGATGGCCGGTGAGGGCTACCCCATGATCGGGTCGCACGACCCGCGGATGGTGGCCATCGGCCAGGAGCTGGCACACCGCAATGGGCGCAAGCCGGCCGACTACGAATTCCAGATGCTGTACGGCATCCGCGAGGCCGAGCAGCAGCGGCTGGTCGCCGACGGGCACCGTATGCGGGTGTACATCCCCTACGGCACCGACTGGTACGGGTACTTCATGCGCCGGCTCGCCGAGCGCCCCGCGAACCTCGGGTTCTTCCTGAGGTCGCTGGCGACCCGCGGCTGATCTTGCCCCGCGGAGGCGGGCGCGGGTGGATGCTGGAAGCGAAGCCCGGGGTGCCTCCCGGACGGTGCCGCCCGCAGCCGCCCACCCCAAGCGGCCGCGGCCGCACCACCGACGTACGAAAACCGACGAGCGAAATCGAAGGAGACACGGCCGCTATGGACGCTGTGACCCAGGTCCCCGTGCCGGTGAACGAGCCGGTCCACACCTACGCCCCCGGCAGCCCGGAGCGTTCCCGTCTGGAGGCCAAGCTCAAGGAGCTGGCCGACAACCCGATCGAGCTGCCGATGACCATCGGCGGCGCGCACCGGATGGGCGGCGGCGAGCGTTTCGACGTCGTGCAGCCGCACCACCACGCCTCCCGGCTCGGTACGTACGCCAACGCCACGGTCAAGGACGCCCAGGACGCGGTCGACGCCGCGCTGGCCGCCGCCCCGGCCTGGCGTGCGCTGTCCTTCGACGACCGCGCCGCGATCATCCTCAAGGCCGCCGACCTGCTCTCCGGTCCCTGGCGCGAGACGATGGCCGCCGCCACCATGCTCGGCCAGTCCAAGACCGCCCAGCAGGCCGAGATCGACACCCCCTGTGAGCTCATCGACTTCTGGCGCTTCAATGTGCACTTCGCGCGCCAGATCCTCGCGGAGCAGCCCCCGGCGAACTCCCCGGGCGTGTGGAACCGCTCGGACCACCGCCCCCTCGAAGGCTTCGTCTACGCGATCACGCCGTTCAACTTCACCGCGATCGCCGGCAACCTCCCGACCGCGCCCGCCCTCATGGGCAACGTCGTGGTCTGGAAGCCGTCCCCGACGCAGACCTACGCCGCCGTGCTGCTGATGCAGCTGCTGGAGGAGGCCGGGCTGCCCAAGGGCGTCATCAACCTCGTCACCGGCGACGGCAAGGACGTCTCCGAGGTGGCGCTGACCCACCCCGACCTGGCGGGCATCCACTTCACCGGTTCGACCAAGACCTTCCAGTACCTGTGGAAGACGGTCGGCATGAACATCGAGAACTACAAGACCTACCCCCGGCTCGTCGGCGAGACCGGTGGCAAGGACTTCATCGTCGCCCACCCCTCGGCCGACCGTGCCGTGCTGAAGACCGCCATGACCCGCGGCGCCTTCGAGTTCCAGGGCCAGAAGTGCTCCGCGGCCTCCCGCGCGTACGTCCCGGCCTCGCTGTGGAACAGCGGCCTCAAGGAGGAGTTCGCGGCCGAGGTCGACGCCCTGTCCGTGGGTGACGTCTCGGACCTGTCGAACTTCATGTCCGCCGTCATCGACGAGCGCTCGTTCGCCAAGAACAAGGCGGCGATCGACCGCGCCAAGGCCGACCCGACCGTCGAGGTCGTGGCCGGCGGTACGTACGACGACAGCGAGGGCTACTTCGTCCGCCCGACGGTCCTGGTCTCCACCGACCCGGATAACGAGATCTTCAAGGACGAGTACTTCGGCCCGATCCTCGGCGTCCACGTCTACGACGACGCCGACTACGACGCGATGCTCACCCAGATGGAGTCCGCCTCGGCGTACGGCCTGACCGGTTGTGTCATCGCCCAGGACCGTGCCGAGGCGGCCCGCACCTGCGAGCTGCTGCGCTTCGCGGCCGGCAACTTCTACATCAACGACAAGCCGACCGGCGCCGTCGTCGGCCAGCAGCCCTTCGGCGGCGGCCGCGCGTCCGGCACCAACGACAAGGCCGGCGCCAAGCAGAACCTGATGCGCTGGACCTCCACCCGCTCCATCAAGGAGACCCTGGTCCCGCCGACGGACTACCGCTACCCGCACATGGGCTGACGCCCGCGCGTACACCGACGGCCCGGCCCCTCTCCCCGGGGGCCGGGCCGTCGGCGTTGTATCAGGGGACATCCAGGCCGACCTCGGTCATGGTGTAGCCCCTTCTCCGAGGTGTGGGCGGAATCGGCCTGGCGGGCCGAGCGACACCGCCACGCCAGGGAGCGCCGGGATGCCCGTGACCGGCGCATATCCGGGGATCACACGTTCGAGAGCACGCTCGCCGTCTCAGATAGTAGGAAGCCCAAGTAATTGTGCAGACATCACGGCCGAGCTGTCCTAGCTTTGTAGGAGCCGAACGTATCGCTCCATCGAGCGAATGCGGATGTGGCCCGGTGCACGCGCAGGTGACCCCTGTCGCGCCGTGGCTCCCGCCCCTTCCGGCCGCTTCTGGATCGACGCATCCCATTTGTTCTCGGGGCTCTGGCATAGGAGACGTGAATCATGGCTGAGACTGCCGTCCGCAGGACCCGTCACTCCGCCCGTACGACCAGCGACGCCGACCGCAGGAACGCCGCGGCCGCTCTCCAGCGTGCCCTCGACCGCCGTGACAACGGCGGCTCCACCGGGCACTGAGATGATGCGCGCGCGATCCGGGTCGGTGCTGTCGTCGATGTCCTGCCGCTGCTGCTGGCGGATCCGGCTGTCCGTGGCCCGTTGGCTCTTTCTCTCCTGAGCGTGTGGGGCGCCCGGATCCCGGGCGCCCCTGCGGACGCTCTCCCCTGTCTCACTGCACGGGCGAGCGGGTCACCTCGAAGTGGTCGATGCGCTCGCCGGATTCGGCGAGGGCGGTGACCTTCATCCGCGGGTGGCGGCCCGGCGAGACCTCGACGGCGATGAAGGAGTAGCCGGTGTAGCGGACCCGGGACCACTCCACGGTGTCCTTGTTCTTCACCTGGCCCTTGGTCCAGTGGTACGTGTCGACGTGGTCGACGTCCTTGACGTGCCCCTCGTAGCTGTCGGGCGCGGGGAAGTCGTAGAGGGCCCGGCCGGCGCCGCCGGCGGTCACGTACACGATGCCCTCGCGGGTGGTGTCGACGCTCTCGCCGATCGGCATCTTCTTGCTGACCCGGCCGCCCCTGAGGGCATCGGTCCGCTCGTAGACGTGGTTGTGGCCGTTGATGACGAGGTCCACCTGGTGCTTCTCGAACAGCGGCAGCCACGTGTCGCGCACCGCGCCGTCGGAAGCGTGCGAGTTGGTGGTGGAGAAGGCGCAGTGGTGGAAGAAGACCACGAGGAAGTCGATGCCCTCGGTGGCACGCAGCTCCGCCAGCCTGCGGTCCAGCCAACGGGTCTGCCTGCCGCCGGTGTAGCCCTGGTTGGCGGGGATCTCGTACGAGATGTCGTTGGCGTCCAGGGCGACGACCGCGGTGTTGCCGTAGGTGAACGAGTAGACGCCGGGGGCGTTCTTGGCGTCCGGGCCGTTCCCGGGCAGCGTCCAGCGGGCGTTCTGGCCGCCGTAGCCGTTGGGGGAGTACCAGGCCTCCATGTCGTGGTTGCCGGTGGTCACCATCCACGGCACGGACTTGGCCACCGACTCGGTCTGCGCGAGGAATTGGTCCCAGACCCGGGCGTCGTAGGTGTCGTGCTCGGAGCCCTCGCCGTCCGGGTCCGCGTAGCAGATGTCGCCCGCGTGCAGGTGGAAGGACGGGTCCTGCCCCAGGATCAACTGGTCGTTGGCGAGGGCGTGGTAGCTGACGCCCTGGTCACCGAAGGCGGTGAAGACGAACTTCCCGGGCCGGGCCGGGGCGGTGCGGAAGGTGCCGACGGTGGAGAAGTGGCGTGGGTCGGCCGGGTCGAAGCCGTCGTGGCCGACGCCGTAGTAGTACGTCGTTCCCGGGCGCAGGCCGTCCAGCGCGGCGTGCAGGTAGTACTGCTGCACGGCCGGCAGCTTCGCGGACAGCGACGGGGTGTGCAGATCGCGTACCTCGGCCTCGATCTTGCGCCCCAGGTCCCACGGCTTGAGGCCCACCCGCAGATACGGCCGGCGGACCGTGAACGGCACCTGCCAGCTCACCCGCATCTGGCTCTTGGGGTCCGCGCCGAAGGCCAGGTGGCGGCCGAACGGGGCGACCAGCGCACCGTCGACACGGGCCGCGGCGGGCGCGGTCAGCAGGGTGGGGGAGACGCCCTGGGCCGAACCGGCCAGCAGACCGGAGCCCGCGACCACCCCCGCGGTCGCGGCCGAGGTGCGCAGCAGACCGCGGCGGCTCAGCTTCGTACGGAGGTAGTCGTGCTGCTCGGGCATGCTCATCCGGGCCGCCAGCTGCTCCGGTATGCCGACGCGCGGGGTGTGCGAGGGCTGGGGGGTGGTCCCTCGGGTGTTTCCAGTCATGCCGCCGAATTTCGCAGCACGACCCGACCGCGGCGGGGACATGGGGTGAACGGCAGCTGACCGGCTCCCCACGTGTCCGTATGACGGACGTTACGTGTCAATCAATGGGACGGAGAGTAGGGTCCAACCATGTCTCGCAGCATTCGCCTCGCAGTGATCCCCGGTGACGGTATCGGCCAGGAAGTCGTGGCCCAGGGCCTGAAGGTCCTGACCGCGGTCCTCCCGCAGGACGTCAAGCTGGAAACCAAGGAGTACGACCTCGGTGCCCGGCGATGGCATGCGACCGGTGAGACCCTGCCGGACGAGGAGCTGGAGTCGCTCAAGCAGCACGACGCGCTCCTGCTCGGCGCGATCGGCGACCCCTCCGTACCCTCCGGTGTGCTGGAGCGCGGGCTGCTGCTCAAGCTGCGCTTCGCCTTCGACCACTTCGTGAACCTGCGCCCGTCGAAGCTCTTCCCGAACACCGCCACGCCGCTCGCCGGCCGCCCCGACATCGACTTCCTCGTCGTCCGCGAGGGCACCGAGGGCCCGTACACCGGCAACGGCGGCAGCCTGCGCACCGGCACCCCCGCCGAGGTCGCCACCGAGGTCAGCCTCAACACCGCCTACGGTGTCGAGCGCGTGGTCCGCGACGCGTACGCGCGGGCCAACGCCCGCCCGCGCAAGAAGCTGACGCTGGTGCACAAGAACAATGTCCTGGTGTACGCGGGCCACATGTGGAAGAACATCTTCGACAAGGTCGGCCAGGAGTACCCCGAGGTCACCACCGACTACCTGCATGTCGATGCCGCGACGATCTTCTTCGTCACCCAGCCCGAGCGGTTCGACGTGATCGTCACCGACAACCTCTTCGGTGACATCCTCACCGACCTCGCCGCGGCCGTCACCGGCGGTATCGGCCTGGCCGCCTCCGGGAACATCAACCCGACCGGCGAGTTCCCCTCGATGTTCGAGCCGGTGCACGGCTCCGCTCCCGACATCGCGGGCACCGGCAAGGCCGACCCGACGGCGACGATCCTCTCCGTGGCCCTGCTCCTGCGCCACCTCGGCTTCGAGCAGCAGGCCGCCCGCATCGAGGAGGCCGTCGCGGCCGACCTGGAGGCCCGGGACGGCACGGCGCGCAGCACGGACGAGATCGGCGACGCGCTCGTCGCACGAGTAGCGGGCTGAGGCCGGCACACAGCACCACGGACAGCGCCGGGCCACTCCAGGCCCGGCGCTGTCCGCGTTGGTCCGCTCTGGGATTACCGGCCGGTGGGTGCGACCATCGGACGCGGACCGCGTACTCGGTTCCGGCGGCGAAGACCCACGGGCGATAATCGGACGTGGCATCGCCGCCCGCGAGGAAACTCGGACGTCCCCGTAACGACCGGTACGTCCAGGAAATCGTGCGCGGTCGCCACAAACCGCACCGGTGCCGCATGGTGGGGGCCGACCCCCCTACCCCCGGCCGGAGGGCTGGGCCGGTGACGTTCCTCCCAGCGCTGGGAGGTGCCCCAGGTCTCGGAACACGCAGTGAAGGACATGCATTCATGACGACGCCCACGATCGAGCTCAAGCCCTCCTCGCATCCGCTCTCCGACGCGGAGCGGGAGCAGATCCTGGCCGCCCCCGGCTTCGGCCGCCACTTCACCGACCACATGGTGACGATCAAGTGGACGGAGGGCCGTGGCTGGCACGACGGCCAGCTCGTGCCGTACGGGCCGCTCTCCCTCGACCCGGCGACCAACGTCCTGCACTACGCGCAGGAGATCTTCGAGGGCCTCAAGGCCTACCGGCAGCCCGACGGCTCCGTCGCCACGTTCCGCCCGGACGCCAACGCCCGGCGCTTCCAGGCCTCCGCGCGCCGTCTGGCCATGCCGGAGCTGCCCGTCGAGACCTTCATCGAGGCGTGCGACCTGCTCGTCGGGCAGGACAAGGACTGGGTGCCGGCCCATGGCGGCGAGGAGTCGCTCTACCTGCGGCCCTTCATGATCGCGACCGAGGTCGGCCTGGGCGTGAAGCCCGCCAACGAGTACCTCTTCGTGGTCATCGCCTCGCCGGCCGGCGCGTACTTCGCCGGTGGCGTCAAGCCCGTCTCCATCTGGCTGTCCGAGGACCGGGTGCGCGCCGTCCCCGGCGGTATGGGCGACGCCAAGACCGGCGGCAACTACGCCGCGTCGCTGCTCGCGCAGGCCGAGGCCGCGGCGCACGGCTGTGACCAGGTCGCCTACCTGGACGCCGTGGAGCACAAGTGGGTCGAGGAGCTCGGCGGCATGAACCTGTACTTCGTGTACGGCGACAAGATCGTCACTCCCACGCTGACCGGCTCCCTTCTCGCCGGTGTCACCCGTGACTCCCTGCTGTCGGTGGCCCGCGACCTGGGCTACGAGTCGGAGGAGGCCCGGGTCTCCATCCACCAGTGGAAGACCGACACGGAGAACGGCACGCTCACCGAGGTCTTCGCCTGCGGCACGGCCGCCGTGATCACCCCGGTCGGCACGGTCAAGAGCGCGGGCGGCGAGTGGATCCAGTCCGGCGGTGAGCCCGGCAAGGTCACGCTGAAGCTGCGCGACGCGCTCCTCGACGTCCAGCGCGGTATCGCCGAGGACCAGCACGGCTGGATGCACCCGCTGGGCTGATCCGGGCTTCCCGGCACAGGACTGAGGCCGCCCCCGCATTGCGACGGGGGCGGCCTCAGTCGTGTCCGGACCGGCTCAGCCGGCCTCCGCCGGGGCCTTTGCGGCGGCGGCCGGGGGAGCGGGCGGTACGGCGCGCAGTGCCGAGACCGGGCGCGGGTCCCGGGCGATGAGGGCCAGGTAGGCGAGCCCGCCCACGGCCGCCGCGAGCAGGAAGCTGACGTCGATGCCGCCGGTCAGGGGCAGCAGCGGCCCCTGGTAGAACGGCGTGTCCACGCCCATCAGGCCGACCACCGAGCCCAGTGCCCAGGCGACGGCGGCCCGGACGTTCCAGCCCGCCCGGTACCAGTACACGCCGCCACGCGTGCCCCGGTTGTAGACCTGCAGAGACTCCGGGTCGTACGCGCCGCGGCAGCGGATGAAGCCGATCACGGTGATCACCGCCCAAGGTGTGCCGACGGCCGTCATCAGCAGGACGAAGGAGGTCATCGCGTCCTGCGCGGCCCACAGGAAGTGACCGGCGTAGACCAGCGCGGTCGAGAGCGCGGCGACGACGTAGGTGGCCTGGGTGCGGGTGGCCCGCGGCAGGATCGCGTCCAGGTCGAGGCCCATGCTGTAGAGCATCAGACCGGAGTTGCCGACCGAACCGGCCGAGGCGTTGAGCAACAGCAGCGCCAGGTACCAGAACGGGGCGCCGGCCACCAGCGGGCCCGCGTAGTCCGCGCCCGCGCCGACGGCGAGCGCGGTGAACGTGCCGAAGAGCTGCGGCACCAGGAGTCCGACCACCAGTCCCAGACAGGTGGCGCCGAAGACCTTCCGGGAGCTGTGCCGGTGCGGGGAGATGTAGCGGCTGTAGTCGCCGAGCAGGGTGATGAACGCGATGGGGCCGCTGAGGCCCGCGGAGACGGCGGCCAGCAGCCAGGTCTGCCAGAAGCCTCCGAGCAGATAGCTGCTGCCGTGCGGCGCGGCGGTGGTGAAGGTGCCCGCGTACGCGACGATACCGACGGCCAGCAGGGCGGTCAGGCCGAGGGCGAGCACTTTGCTCAGCCGCAGCAGCGCCCGGTAGCCGTAGACCGCGCCGACCGCGGTGGCGCCCGCCAGCAGGGCGTAGACCAGCGCGTACGTTGGACCGCTCGACGGCAGCCCGGTCAGGCGGTGCAGACAGCCGACGACCGCGTCGCCGCCGACCCACAGCGTCAGCGCGGTGTAGCCCAGCGACAGCAGCAGGCCGATGACCGAGCCGATGAGCCGGCCGCGCACGCCGAAGTGGGCGCCGCTGCTCGTGGACAGGTTGGTGGCGCTGCGCAGCGAGACCAGCGCGAGCGGGGCGGTCAGCAGGGTGCCGACGGCGGTGCCCGCCACCAGGGAGGTCACCGAGGGCCAGAAGCCGAGCCCGAAGGAGACCGGGAGCCAGCCGAAGATCACCACGCCGAGGGCGAGGTTCGACCCGAGCAGGATCGAGATCAGGTCGCGAGGGCCGCTGGTGCGTTCCTCGTCCGGGATGGTGTCGACTCCGCGTTGTTCGATCGGCATGAGGGCTCCCCTGAGAGGCCGGACAACAGTGTGTGAGCAGCGCTCCGGGTGCAGTGCTCCGCGCTGTGGGCGGTGCGCGCCGCACGGCGCTCACGCTGTCGAGATCATTTAGAGCGGCACTCTATTTGCCGCATATTTAGAGCAGCGCTCAATGTCGCTCATCCTCATGCCATCGGTCAATGCTTTCCCTCTGACCATTTTCGTGGTTAGAGTGACGCTCTAATCGACCTGGAGGAGTGGCGGGATGCGGTTGACCCCGACGGAACGCGACCGGCTGCTGCTGTTCGGCGCGGCCGAGCTGGCGCGGACGCGCCGGGCCCGCGGACTGAAGCTGAATGTGCCCGAGGCGACCGCGTTGATCGCGGACACAGTCTGCGAGGCGGCGCGGGACGGGCGCCGCCTCGCTCAGGCCATCGAGGCGGCACGCGGCGTGCTCGGCCCGGACGATGTGCTGCCGGGCGTGGCCGAGGTCGTCACCGAGGTGCATGTGGAGGCCGTCTTCGACGACGGCTCCCGGCTCGCGGTGGTCACCGAGCCGATCGGCGCCCGACCCCCGGCCGCCGGGAGCGACGCGACGCCCGCGCCCGGCGCGGTGCTCCCCGGCCCGGCCGACCCGGAGCCCGTGCCCACGGTCCGCCTGACCGTGCGCAACGCCGCGACGGTGCCCATCAGCGTCACCTCGCACTTCCACTTCTTCGAGGCCAACCCCCGGCTGGACTTCGACCGGGCTGCCGGGTACGGCATGCGGCTGTGCGTCCCGGCCGGCTCGTCGGTGCGGTTCGAGCCCGGTGGCGCCTCGGAAGTGGGTCTGGTCCCGATCGGCGGCGACCGGATCGCGATCGGCTTCGCCGGTCTGGTGGACGGCCCGCTGGACGCACCGGGCGCGAAGCGGGAAGCGCTGCGGCGGGCCGCCGCCTGCGGCTATCTGGGAGCGGAGGAGCAGGTATGACCGGGAGCATCGACCCCCACGAGTACGCGTCGGTGCACGGCCCGCGGGCCGGCGACCGGGTCGTCCTCGGCGACTCGGGCCTGGTCGTCCGGGTCGAGTCCGACGCCCAGAAGCACGGCGACGAGTTCCTGGCCGGCTTCGGCAAGACCGCCAGGGACGGGCTGCACCTCAAGGCCGCCGCGGTCCGCGAGACCTGCGATGTGGTGATCAGCAACGTGCTGGTCATCGACGCCGTCCAGGGCATCCGCAAGGTGTCCATCGGCATCCGTCAGGGCCGTATCCACGCCATCGGGCGGGCGGGCAACCCCGACACCCTCGACGGCGTCGATGTCGTCGTCGGCACCGGCACCTCGATCGTCTCCGGCGAGGGCATGATCGCCACCGCGGGCGCCGTCGACACCCATGTCCATCTGCTCTCGCCGCGCGTCATGGAAGCCTCGCTGGCCTCCGGCGTGACCACGATCATCGGCCAGGAATTCGGGCCGGTCTGGGGCGTCGGCGTCAACTCCCCCTGGGCGCTGGGGCATGCCTTCAGCGCGTTCGACGCCTGGCCGGTCAACATCGGCTTCCTCGGCCGTGGTTCCTCGTCGGGCGACGCCCCGTTGGTCGAGGCGCTCGCCGAGGGCGGCGCCTGCGGATTCAAGGTGCACGAGGACATGGGCGCGCACGCCCGTGCCCTGGACACCGCACTGCGCGTCGCCGAGGACCACGACGTCCAGGTCGCCCTGCACAGCGACGGCCTCAACGAATGCCTCACCGTCGACGACACCCTGCGCGTCCTGGACGGCCGCACCATCCACGCCTTCCACATCGAGGGCTGCGGCGGCGGCCATGTCCCCAACGTCCTCAAGATGGCCGGCGTCCCCAACGTCATCGGCTCCTCCACCAACCCCACCCTCCCCTTCGGGCGGGACGCGGTCGCCGAGCACTACGGCATGATCGTCTCGGTCCACGACCTGAAGACCGATCTGCCGGGCGACGCCGCCATGGCCCGCGACCGCATCCGGGCCGGCACGATGGGCGCCGAGGACGTGCTGCACGACCTCGGGGCGATCGGCATCACCTCGTCCGACGCCCAGGGCATGGGCCGCGCGGGCGAGACCGTACGCCGTACCTTCGCGATGGCGGGCAAGATGAAGGCCGAACTCGGGCCCCTTGAGGGCGACGGACCGCACGACGACAACGCGCGGGTACTGCGCTACGTCGCCAAGCTCACCCTCAACCCCGCCATCGCCCACGGGCTCTCGCACGAGATCGGGTCGATCGAGGTCGGCAAGATGGCCGACATCGTGCTGTGGAAGCCGCAGTACTTCGGCGCCAAGCCGCAGCTGGTGCTGAAGTCCGGCTTCCCCGCCTACGGCGTCACCGGCGACCCGAACGCCGCCACCGACACCTGTGAACCCCTGGTGCTCGGCCCGCAGTTCGGCGCGTACGGGGCGACCCCGGCCGAGATCTCCGTCGCCTTTGTCGCGCGCGCCGCCGCCGAACAGGGCGGTGACGGGATGCCCACCCGCCGCCGCCGGGTCGCCGTCCGCGGCACCCGCGGCATCGGCCCCGGCAACCTCGTCCACAACTCCCGGGTCGGACAGGTACAGGTCGACGGGCACAGCGGCCTGGTCACCCTCGACGGCGACCCGATGCGCTCGGAACCGGCCGACACCGTCTCGCTGTCCCGGCTCTACTTCCTGTAGCCCGCACCGCGCCCCGCCACCGACACCCCGTGACGGGCCCACCACCGTCACCGCGAACCCGTGAGGACCCCCGCATGAACACCCCTGTCGCCGACGGCTTCCGCATGCCCCCGGAGTGGGCCCGCCACGAGCGCACCTGGATGGCCTGGCCCGGCCCCAACTTCACCTTCGGCGCGGAGGGCGGCGAGACGCTGGCCGAGGCCCGCCGTGCCTGGGCCGCCGTCGCCCGCGCGGTCCGCCGCTTCGAGCCGGTCACCGTCGTCGCCGGACCGGGGCAGTCCGAGGGCGCCCGCGCCCTCCTCGGCGACGGCATCGACCTCGTCGAACGGCCCCTGAACGACGCCTGGATGCGCGACATCGGTCCCACCTTCCTCACCGACGGCAACGGCCGGCTCGCCGCCGCCGACTGGGTGTTCAACGGCTGGGGCGCCCAGGAGTGGGCCTGCTGGGACCTCGACGAGAAGATCGCCGAGCAGGTCTGCGGACTGGCCGGCGCCCGCCGCTACGCCACCCCCCTCGTCAACGAGGGCGGCGGCATCCACGTCGACGGCGAGGGCACCGTCCTGCTCACCGAGACCGTGCAGCTCGACCCGGGCCGTAACCCCGGCCGTACGCAGGAGGACGTCGAGGCCGAGATCCACGCCCACCTCGGCACCACCAAGGCGATCTGGCTGCCGCGCGGCCTGGCCGCCGACTACGGCCGGTTCGGCACCCGCGGCCATGTCGACATCGTCGCCGCCTTCGCCCGCCCCGGCACCGTGCTCGTCCACACCCAGCCCGACCCCGACCACCCCGACCACGCCATCTGCAACGAGATCGCCAAGCTGCTGCGCGCCGCCACCGACGCCAAGGGCCGCCGGCTGGAGGTCGTGGAGGTGCCCGCGCCGACCGTCATCGAGGAGGACGGCGAGCCGGTCGACTACTCCTACATCAACCACTACCTCTGCAACGATGGCGTGGTGCTGTGCGGCTTCGACGACCCCCGTGACGAGGAGGCGGCCGCGATCTTCCGCCGGCTCTTCCCCGGGCGGACGGTGACCCTCGTGGACGCCCGTACGATCTTCGCAGCGGGTGGCGGTATCCACTGCATCACCCAGCAGCAGCCCGAGGTCTGACCCACAGGCCCCGTCCAGCCGACCCGGAGGTCCCCGTGCCCGGTCCCGTGCGCCGCCCCCGGCGCCGGCTCAACCAGCCCCGCGAGCAGGTCCTCGCCGCGGCGATGACGACCATCGCCGCGGAGGGCCTGGACCGGCTGACCATGGCCGGTCTGGGCCGCGAGGTCGGCATGAGCAGCGGCCACATCCTCTACTACTTCGGTACGAAGGACGAGCTGCTGCTGCAGACCCTCCAGTGGAGCGAGGAGCAGCTCGGCGCCGAGCGCCGGGCCGCCCTCTCCCGCCGCGTCCCCGCCCGCGAACGGCTGGACGCCCTGGTCGACCTCTACCTCCCCGAAGGCCACCGCGACCCGCGCTGGACGCTGTGGCTGGAGGTGTGGAACCGCTCCCAGAACGCCGACGACGAGACCCGCGAACGCCAGCTCGACCTCGAACTCGCCTGGCACCGCGACCTGGTGGCCCTCCTCGTCGAGGGCATCTCGAAGGGCGAGTTCCGCCCCGTCGACCCCGAACGCTTCGCCACCCGCACCCGCGCCCTCCTCGACGGCTTCGGCTCCCAGCTCGTCGTCGGCCTCCCCGGCACGGACCGGGAAGAAGTACGCGGCCATATACGGGAGTTCCTGGACGAGTCGCTGTCCGTCGTCCCACGGACCTGACGCGAGCCGGCCGCCGGCCGGCCCCCCCCGTGACCACAACGCACGCAAGTACCCACGATCGTTGCCGACCGCGCTCTTGCCGAAGGCTTGCCGGTCCGCGACCGTGAGCGGCTATGGGACGAGAGCAATGGAAGAAGATCTGGGTCGGCTCGGCCGGCAACATGGTCGAGTGGTTCGACTGGTTCGTTTATGCGAGTTTTGCGGTCTATTTTGCGGATTCGTTCTTCCCGAAGGGGAATGACACCGCGAACCTCATGAACACCATGGGGATCTTCGCCGTCGGCTTCTTCATGCGCCCGGTGGGTGGCTGGGTGCTCGGCCGGGTCGGCGACCGCAAGGGCCGGAAGGCCGCACTGACGCTGACCGTCACGCTGATGTCCGCCTCGGCGATCCTGATCGCCATCGCGCCCACCTACGGGGTCGCGGGGTACGGCGGTGTGGCTGTGCTGCTCGTCGCCCGGATGCTGCAGGGGCTCTCGGTCGGCGGGGAGTACGCGGCCAGCGCCACCTACCTCACCGAGGCCTCCGCGCCCGGGCAGCGCGGTTTCGCCTCCAGCTTCCAGTACGTGTCCATGACCGCGGGGCAGTTGGTCGGTCTCGGTCTGCAGATCGTGCTGCAGCGCACCCTGTCCGAGGACGCCCTGCACAGCTGGGCCTGGCGGATCCCGTTCATCGTGGGTGCGCTGGGCGCCGCGGTCGTCTTCTATCTGCGCCGCAACATGCTGGAGACCGAGGTGTACGCCGAGGACGACAGCGCCAACGCCGACCCGGCGCGCGGCACCATCAAGGCGCTGCTGGCCCACAAGCGTGAGGCGTTCCTCGTCATGGCGCTCACCATGGGCGGCACGGTCGCGTACTACACGTACACGACCTACCTCACCAAGTACCTCTCGGGCAGTGCGGGGCTGGCCAAGCCGACCGCCTCGCTGGTGAGCTTCTGTGCGCTGTTCCTCTTCATGTGTCTGCAGCCGCTGGCGGGCAAGCTCTCCGACCGGATCGGCCGCCGTCCGCTGCTGATCACCTTCGCGGTCGGCTCGACCTTCCTGACCGTGCCGATCATGACGTTGCTCAGGCACGCCGGCAGCTTCTGGCCGGCCCTCGGGCTCTCGCTGCTCGCCCTGGTCATCGTCACCGGCTACACCTCGATCAACGCCTGTGTGAAGGCGGAGCTGTTCCCGACCGGCATCCGGGCGCTGGGTGTCGCCCTGCCGTACGCCATCGCCAACGCGCTGTTCGGCGGCACCGCGGAGTATGTCGCCCTGTGGTTCAAGGACGGCGGCATCGAATCCGGCTACTACTGGTACGTCGCCGGCTGCGCCGCCGTCTCGCTGATCGTCTACATCACGATGCGCGAGACCCGGACCATCGATCTGCACCGGGTCGGCAGGGCGGACGCGGGCGAAGGCAGCGAGGCACGCGTGCTCGCATCCTGAGACGGTTCGAGCACGGGGGGTGGTCATGTGCCAGACTGCCCCCGTGCTCTCGTTCGCCATGATTATTGGCAGCAGGCGCGCCGGTCCGCAGTGACCGCCCCGTACGAACCGAGTACGGCGTGGCCACCGTCGTCCCAGACCCGCGCGCAGACCTCTCGCACCCGCGAGAGGTTTTTTCGTTTCCGGCCCACATCTCACCGGAGGCGGAGCGCGAGGGAACATGGAGGGACGGTGGAACCGGTTATTCCGGTAGACCGAGATCCCGACAGGAGCCAGACCAGCATGACGGACGCACACGAAGCCTCCCCCTCGTCCGCCCCCCGTCCCGCCGACGCGGTGGGCGACGACTTCCATGTCTTCGACACCACGCTCCGCGATGGTGCGCAGCGCGAGGGCATCAACCTCACCGTCGCCGACAAGCTGACCATCGCCCGACACCTCGACGACTTCGGTGTGGGCTTCATCGAGGGCGGCTGGCCGGGCGCCAACCCGCGGGACACCGAGTTCTTCCAGCGGGCCCGTGAGGAGATCGACTTCCGGCACGCGCAGCTGGTCGCGTTCGGCGCCACCCGCAGGGCAGGCGTCCGGGTCGAGGACGATCCGCAGGTCGCCGCGCTCCTGGCGTCGCAGGCCCCGGTCATCACGCTGGTCGCCAAGTCCCATGCCGGGCATGTGGAGCTGGCGCTGCGGACCACGCCGGAGGAGAACCTCGCGATGGTGCGGGACACCGTCGCCCATCTGCGCGCCCAGGGCCGCCGGGTCTTCCTCGACTGTGAGCACTTCTTCGACGGCTATGCGCTGGACCCGGTCTACGCCAAGGAGGTCGTCCGCACCGCGAGCGAGGCCGGCGCCGATGTCGTGGTGCTCTGCGACACCAACGGCGGCATGCTTCCGGCGCAGGTCACCGCCGTCGTACGGACCGTCCTCGCGGACACCGGCGCGCGCCTGGGCATCCACGCCCAGGACGACACCGGCTGCGCGGTCGCCAACACCCTGGCCGCGGTGGACGCGGGCGCCACCCACGTCCAGTGCACCGCCAACGGTTACGGCGAGCGGGTCGGCAACTCCAACCTCTTCCCGGTCGTTGCCGCCCTGGAGCTCAAGTACGGGCGCCCGGTGCTGCCCGAGGGCAAGCTCGCCGAGACCACCCGGATCTCGCACGCCATCGCCGAGGTCGTCAACCTCACCCCGTCCACCCACCAGCCCTATGTCGGTGTCTCCGCCTTCGCCCACAAGGCCGGACTGCACGCCTCCGCGATCAAGGTCGACCCGGACCTCTACCAGCACATCGATCCGGCGCTGGTCGGCAACACCATGCGGATGCTGGTATCCGACATGGCCGGGCGGGCGTCCATCGAGCTCAAGGGCAAGGAGCTCGGCATCGACCTCGGCGACGACCGCGAGCTGGTCGGCCGGGTCGTCGAGCGGGTCAAGGAACGCGAGCTGGCGGGCTACACCTACGAGGCCGCCGACGCCTCCTTCGAGCTGCTGCTGCGCGAGGAGCTGCAGCGTGCGGAGGGGAGCCGGCCGCGCAGCTATTTCAAGGTCGAGTCCTGGCGGGCGATCGTCGAGGACCGCCCGGATGGTACGCACGCGAACGAGGCGACCGTGAAGCTGTGGGCCAAGGGTGAGCGGATCGTCGCCACCGCCGAGGGCAACGGCCCGGTCAATGCGCTGGACCGGGCGCTGCGGGTCGGCCTGGAGCGGATCTATCCGCAGCTGGCCCACATGGAGCTGGTGGACTACAAGGTCCGCATCCTGGAGGGCGCCCTGGGCACCGGCTCCATCACCCGGGTGCTGGTCTCCACCAGCGACGGCCGCGGCGAGTGGTCCACGGTCGGCGTCGCGGAGAACGTCATCGCGGCGTCCTGGCAGGCGCTGGACGACGCGTATGCGTACGGGCTGCTGCGGGCCGGGGTCGAGCCGCAGGAGTGACCGCCGCGGCAGCGGCATGACCGCGGCCCCGCACGGCCCTCGGGGGAGGGCGTGCGGGGCCGCGGTCGTCGTGCGGGCCGTGCGGGGTCAGGCCTGCGGGGCCGCCTTGACGGCGGAGATGTCGAAGAGGAGCTTGATCTTGTCGCTGACCATCACCCCGCCGGTCTCCAGCGCGGCGTTCCAGGTCAGGCCCCAGTCGGAGCGCAGGATCTCGGCGCTGCCCTCGAAGCCGACCCGCTCGGCGCCGTAGACATCGGTGGCCGAGCCGTGGAACTCCAGGTCGATGGTGAGCGGCTTGGTGACGTCGCGGAGGGTCAGATCGCCGGTGATGCGGTAGCGGTCACCGGACACGCGCTCGGCGGCGGTGCTGCGGAAGGTCATCAGCGGGAAGGACTCGGCGTCGAAGAAGTCGGCGCTGCGCAGATGGCCGTCGCGGTCCGCGATCCCGGTGTCGATGCCGGCGATCTTGACATCGAGGGACGCGGTGGAGCTGGACGGGTCGGCGCCGTCGAGGTGGAGCGTGCCCTCGTACTCGGCGAACGCGCCGCGGACGTTGGTGACCATGGCGTGGCGGACGGTGAAGCCGATGCTGCTGTGTGCCGGGTCGATGGTGTAGTCGCCGGTCAGCGCCGCGAGCGCGGGGTCCGCGTCGAGGACGGCAGCACTGGCGGTGGCGGGGGCGGTGTTGTCGCCGGTGTCGGCGGTGCGCTTGCGGTGGAACAGAGCCATGGCTCCTCCTCGAAGACGGCGCACGAGGTGGGTGCGCAGATTTGTTTAAGCTTCAACGAGATTCACCGTAGCGCCATCTGGTTCAACATTCAACCTCTCTTTGGCCGGGCTCCGCCGGACGGGTGGCGGGCGGCGTTCCGGCGCGGTCATTGCCGCTCGGCGACGGCTCGTGCTAGACCATCGGGAACTCCCAAGTGCGCAGCGCCACACTCCAGTTGACGCCATGGAGAGGACCGACCGTGCCGCCTGTCTCCGCCACGTCCGTCTGGTCACGCCGAGGATTTCTCGCCACCGCCACCGCAAGTGCACTCGGCCTCGCCGCCCGCCCCGCCGGTGCCGCCCCCGGGCCGGCCACCGCTGCCGGGGAGGAGTTCACCGCCCTCCGCGGCCGCTGGTGCGAGCTCACCCTCGGCAGCGGCTTCGACCCCGCCGCCCCGCCGTACGCCGCCGCCCTGAAGGAGACCGGCGACCTCGCGAGCGCCTTCACCGCGAGCATGCGGCCGGCCGCCACGTCCCTCTGGCCGGACTGCCGCTACGACCCGCCGTCCGGCCTCACCCAGAGCTACAGCCGGCTCGCGACCATGGCCCAGGCCTACGCCCAGCCCGGCACCGGCCGCACCGGCGACCCCGGTCTCGCCGACGCCCTCGCCATGGGCCTCGACCACCTCGAAGCCACCGTCTACAACACCGCCACCACCCGCTACGGCAACTGGTGGGAGTGGCAGATCGGCAGCCCCAGACTCCTCCTCGACACCGTCGCGATCCTCGATGAGTACCTGCCCGGCGGCGGCCTCCACGACGGGCTGCGCGGCCGCTGTCTGGCCGCCGTCGACCACTTCGTCCCCGATGCCATGCTCGGCGACTACACCGGGACCAGCACCGGCGCCAACCGCGTCGACCTGTGCCGGGTGGTCGCGCTGCGCGGCGTCCTCGGCCGCGCCCCCGACAAGATCGCGCTGGCCCGCGACGCCCTCTCGCCGGTCTTCCCCTACGTCACGACGGGCGACGGCCTCTACGCCGACGGCTCCTTCGTCCAGCACACCTGGGTCGCCTACTCCGGCACCTACGGCTATGTCCTGCTGGACGGCCTGGGCCGGCTGTTTACCCTGCTCGGCGGCTCGTCCTGGCAGGTCACCGACCCGGCGCGGCAGATCATCCTCGACAGCGTCGAGCACGCCTACGCCCCGCTGCTGCACAACGGCCTGATGATGGACAGCGTCAACGGGCGCGCCGTCAGCCGCGGCTATCTCCGCAGCGACGAGCGGCACGTCCTGCGCAGCGACCACTACCACGGCCATGCGCTGATCGCCGCCATCGCGCTGCTCGCCCAGGGCGCGAGCAGCGCCGAGCGGGACCGCTGGCACGCCATGGTCAAGGGCTGGATCGCCCGCGACCGCACGCTGCCGGTCCTCACCGACCGGCAGTACCCGGTCGCCAACCTCGCCCGGCTCCGGACGATCGCCGACAGCTCCGCGGCCGCCGCCCCCGAACCCGTCGGCCACCGGCTGTTCCCGGCGATGGACCGCGCGGTGCACCGCCGCCCCGGCTGGGCCGCCGGCCTGGCCATGGCCTCCGACCGCATCACGTACTACGAGAACGGCAACGGCGAGAACCCGCGTGGCTGGCACACCGGCGCCGGCATGCTCTATTGGTGGGGCGCGGACTACGGGGGCGACCAGTACACGGACGCCTTCTGGCCCACCGTCGACCCCTACCGGCTCCCCGGCACGACCGTGTCCACCAAGCGGCTGGCCGACAACGAAGGAGGCGGCTGGGGCGAGCCCAAGCCCACAGCGCGCTGGGTCGGCGGCACCACCGACGGCGCATTCGCCGCGATCGGCCAGGACCTGCGCGGGCTTGCCTCGACCCTCACCGCCAGAAAATCCTGGTTCGCGCTCGCGGACTGCATCGTCTGCCTCGGCGCCGGCATCACCGCGCGCGACGGGGTGCCGGCCGAGACCGTCGTCGACAACCGCTGCCTGGGCGAGTCCGGCACCGCCGCGCTCACCGTCGACGGCGTACGACAGCCCGGCACGCTCGGCGCGACCACCTCCTTCCGCCGCGCCCACTGGGCCCACCTCGCCGGGCACGGCGGCTATGTCTTCCCCGGCGGCGCCCCCCTCAAGGCGCTGCGCGAGGCCCGCACCGGCTCCTGGCACGACATCAACACGACCTCCTCCACCGAGCCGTTCACCCGCCGCTTTCTCACGCTCTGGCACGACCACGGCACCGACCCGGCCGACGCCGGCTACGCCTACCTCCTCATGCCGGGCGCCACCGCCCGCACCCTCGCCGCCCGCGCCGCCGACCGGCGCTGGCTGACCGTGCTCGCCAACGACGCCGGCCGGCAGGCGGTCGCCGTCGACCCGCTCGGCGTAACGGCTGCCAACTTCTGGCGGGCCGGCAGTGCGGGGCCGCTCACCAGTAGTGGCCCGGCGAGCGTGCTGGTTCGCGAGCGGCACGGGTGGCGGCGGCCGGGACGCGGCCGGACGGCGCGGCTGTGCCTGGCTGCCCCGGAGCGCACCGGCGATACGCTGGAAATCACCTGGTCACGGCCGGTGCGCGCGGTGCTCGCCCACGACCCGGCGATCGAGGTGCTGGCCACCGGGCGCGCCCTGCGGCTGCGCCTGACCCCCGGCACGGACTGCGCCACCCACACCTGCACGGTGCGGCTGGACTGACCCCGCCGGGCTCCGCCGATCAACCGGTCACGACAACATCGCTCCGCCTATGTTTGTGGGCCCCATACAGACGCGGGGCGCTGCCGCCACCCGAACGGACGCCACGCCGCGGGGCACGTACAGCGCGGTTCTGTACTGCCTGCCCACCAAATCGCATGCGACGTTGTACGAAACCGACATCGGTGTGCGGCGCCCCGCCCACGTACCGTCGATACATGACCACTGTCGAAGATGTGCCCGCCGGCGCCAACGACGCCCGCGGGCGCGTCGCCGAACTGCACTCCATCCGTGAGCAGGTCCGGCGAGGCCCCAGCGAGCGTGCCACCGAAGCGCAGCGTGCCAAGGGCAAGCTGACGGCCCGCGAGCGGATCGAGCTGCTGCTGGACGAGGGTTCGTTCAACGAGGTCGAGCCGCTGCGGCGGCACCGGGCGACGGGCTTCGGCCTGGAGGCGAAGAAGCCCTACACCGACGGTGTGATCACCGGCTGGGGCACCGTGCACGGCCGGACCGTGTTCACCTACGCGCACGACTTCCGGATCTTCGGCGGTGCGCTGGGCGAGGCCCACGCCACCAAGATCCACAAGATCATGGACATGGCCATCCAGGCCGGTGCGCCGCTGGTCTCGCTGAACGACGGCGCCGGCGCCCGTATCCAGGAGGGTGTCTCCGCGCTCGCCGGCTACGGCGGCATCTTCCAGCGCAACACCAAGGCATCGGGTGTCATCCCGCAGATCTCCGTCATGCTCGGCCCCTGCGCCGGCGGCGCCGCCTACTCCCCGGCCCTGACGGACTTCGTCTTCATGGTCCGCGAGACCTCGCAGATGTTCATCACCGGCCCCGACGTGGTGCGTGCGGTGACCGGCGAGGAGATCACCCAGAACGGCCTGGGCGGCGCCGATGTGCACGCCGAGACGTCGGGCGTGGCCCACTTCGCGTACGACGACGAGGCCACCTGCCTGGAGGAGGTCCGCTACCTCCTCTCGCTGCTGCCGGCGAACAACCGGGAGAACCCGCCGTCGGTGCCCTGCGAGGACCCCGCGGACCGCTCCGGTGACGCGCTGCTGGACCTGGTCCCGGCCGACGGCAATCGCCCGTACGACATGCGCAAGGTCATCGAGGAGATCGTCGACGACGGCGAGTTCCTGGAGGTCCACGAGCGCTGGGCGACCAACATCCTCTGCGCGCTGTCCCGGCTCGACGGCCGGGTGGTGGGCATCATCGCCAACCAGCCGCAGTCGCTGGCCGGCGTGCTGGACATCGAGGCATCCGAGAAGTCCGCCCGCTTTGTCCAGATGTGCGATGCGTTCAACATCCCGATCGTCACCCTGCTCGACGTCCCCGGATTCCTGCCCGGCGTCGACCAGGAGCACGGCGGCATCATCCGGCACGGCGCCAAGCTGCTCTACGCCTACTGCAACGCCACCGTCCCGCGGATCTCCCTCGTCCTGCGCAAGGCCTACGGCGGCGCCTACATCGTCATGGACTCGCAGTCCATCGGCGCCGACCTGACCTACGCCTGGCCCACCAACGAGATCGCGGTGATGGGCGCCGAGGGCGCCGCCAACGTCATCTTCCGCAAGCAGATCGCCGAGGCGGACGACTCCGAGGCCATGCGGGTGCGCATGGTCAAGGAGTACAAGTCCGAGCTGATGCACCCCTATTACGCGGCCGAGCGCGGCCTGGTCGACGACGTCATCGACCCGGCCGAAACCCGCCACACGCTCATCCGCGCCCTGGAGATGCTGCGCACCAAGCATGCGGACCTGCCCGCCCGCAAGCACGGCAACCCGCCCCAGTAGCCACACCCGCACCCGCACCCGGCACTACGCCCACCGCGACGACGGAGAAGACACCGTGAATCCTGCCCACCGCACCGACCCGATCCGCGTGGAGAAGGGCCAGGCCAGCGAGGAAGAGCTGGCCGCCCTGACCGCCGTCCTGCTGGCCCGCGCCGCCCACCAGCCGGCCGCCGCCCCGGCCGGCCCGCACGCCACGGCCGCCCGCTGGCGCCGTCTGGAGCGCCAGAGCGGTTTCCACGGAGCCACCAGCTGGCAGCGCTGAACGTCGTACCGAACGGCGAGGGCCCCGCACCGCGGGCCCTCGCCGTTTTTCGTGCCGTCGTGGTGTTTTGGGATATACCGTCCAACGGCCGCTCAATCAATGGGATATGAGACCTCGTCACTTTTCGGACGCGGTGTTCCGGTTTGGCAGGTGGCGTCCGGATCAAGGCGTAGGTTCGCCCCAACCCTGGGGAGCAGAGCTGTTCAAGCCGCTCTCCCCGTGCTGGCATGCGCTCGTCATCCCACTCCTGGTGTTCCCGCCCCGCGGGCCCTAGGACGACCGGAAGGAAAGCCCATGCTCAGCACGCTGAGTGCTGGTGCCGCAGTGGCATCGTTGCTCCTCGCCGGATCGGCATCCCCCACCACCGCCACCCGGTTCGGCGACGACCCGCCGACCGGCAAGATCACCATTACCGTCGCCACGGTCAACGGATCGGGCTGCAGACCCGGCAGCGCCGCCGTGGCCATCGCCCCCGACAACACCGCCTTCACCGTCACCTACAGCGAATACCTCGCCCAGGCGGGCGCCGGCAGCAAGCCGACCGACTCCCGCAAGAACTGCCAGATCGCGCTGAACGTGCACGTCCCGCAGGGCTTCACCTACGCGGTCGCCCGGGCCGACTACCGGGGCTATGCGTCCCTGGCCCCGGGTGCCAAAGGGCTGGAGCAGGCGGGCTACTACTTCCAGGGCCAGCAGCAGACGGCCCGTAAGAGCCACACCTTCACCGGCCCCTACGACTCCAACTGGCAGACCTCGGACGAGACCGACGTCGACGCCCTGGTGTACGCACCCTGCGGCGAGGAGCGCTACTTCAACATCAACACCGAAATGAGGGTGGACGCCAAGTCGGCGGACCCCAAGGCCACCAGCTACATGGCCATGGACTCCACCGACGGCAGCATCAACACCCTGTACCACTTCGCGTGGAAGGAGTGCCCCGCCCGCAAGTGAGGTCCGGACGATGAGCGGGGGCCCGTACGCCGGTGCGTACGGGCCTCCGGTCAGGCGCGTACGGACCCCCGGTCAGGCGCGTACCGCGGTGGGCTCGGCCGGCGCCGGCGGGGGAGCGGCCGCGGCCTGCTCGTCCGGCAGTTTCAGGCAGAGGGTCAACAGCGCGGCGACGACGTACAGTCCGGCGAAGATCAGGACCACACCGCCCGGCCCCAGCGGTCCGAGGAAGACACTGACGATGGCCGGGCCGACGAAGGCGGCGCCGCCCGCGCCGAGGTTGAGGAGTGCCATCGCGCCGCCCTTGTTGTCGGGGGCGAGCGCGGGCACCAGGGCGGAGATCGATACAAATCCGGCCAGCGTGATGCCGTAGAGCATGCCGACCACGATCGCGACCCAGTAATGGCTGCCGACGGCCCGGGGGATGAAGTACAGGCTCAGGGTCGTCACCGCGCAGCCCAGGCCGCCGAAGGTGGCGATCGTACGGCGCCAGCCGATCTTGTCGCCGATGGCCCCGAACAGCAGATTGCACAGGACGTTGGTGCCGTAGATGACGGCGAGCAGGGTCAGCCAGCGGCCCTCGCCGAATCCCAGCTCCTTGGAGAAGAAGGTCGGCAGAAAGACCAGGAAGCCGAACTCCGGTGCGGTGTTGATGATGCGGACGACGCAGCCGACGGCGACCTTGGGGTGGGTCCAGGCGATGGAGAGGCTGGAGAGCAGCGACTGCACGGGCCGGACCCCGGGCGGGGCGAGGCGCGCGAACCCGGTGCGCTCGCGGACGCCGAGCAGACAGCACGCCCCGCCGAGCGCGATGATGCCGAGCGCGACCCACAGCGTGCCGAAGGGGCCGAACCAGGGGTTGGTGAGGCCGGCGACCAGCGAGCCGAGGGTGGGCAGTCCGCCGGTGAAGGCGACGTAGAACCAGCCGACGGCGGTGCCCATCCGGGCCATGGGCGCGGTCGCGGTGATCCAGACGAGGAAGCCGAACGCGAAGAGCGGATAGCCGAAGCCCCGCAGGCCGTAGAAGACCAGCATCAGCGTGTAGTTGTGCGGCGCCAGCGCCAGCGTCAGGAAGAGCAGGTCGAAGACGATCCAGACGGCCAGGCCCAGTTGCATCACCCGGCGCGGGCCCCACAGGTCGGAGAGTGCGCCGGACAGCCAGGAGGCCAGCATCACGGTGACGCCGTACGCGGTGATCACGTACGAGGCGTGGATCTCGGTGCCGGCGCCGTGGTCGGCCATGTACGGCGCGATGAAGCCGGACTCCACGCCGTCGCCGACCATGAACAGCAGCACGCCGAGATAGCCGAGGACCAGGGCCTTGGGGATGCCGAGCCGGTCGGGGAGGGTGGATGGTGCCATGTCGCGCCTCCGTGGGAGCGGATGTCTGAGAGGCAAGGAAGGAAGGGGCGGGGCAGGAAAGGAAGGGGAAGGACGGGTGGGGCGGGAGGGTGTGATGCGAGCAGCATGAATCCTGAGAACTTCACATGCAAGATGTGATGAAGGACTTTCTTGGCCAGCATCCTCACAGAGTTGCCCGGGATTTCCGCCGCCAGGGGTGACGTATCTGTGATGTAGGTGTTAAATCCAACAGGGAGAGAACAAAGGAGTGTGCCCTGATGACCACCACCCCCGCCGGCCTCGGACACCACCCCGAGACCTTCCGTGAGGACTGGCTCGAAGGACTGGCCGACGCCTATGCACGCACGGTCCGCCGCGTCCCGGGCGCCTACGGCGTGGTCGGCCGCCACGTACCGCGCCCCGGCAAGGTCGCGGTCGTCATCGGCGGCGGCTCCGGCCACTACCCCGCCTTCGCCGGACTGGTCGGCCCCGGCCTCGCCGATGCCGCCGCGATCGGCGATGTCTTCGCCAGCCCCAGCGCCGAACAGGTCTACCGCACCGCGAAGGCCGCGGACGGTGGCGCCGGCGTCCTGCTCAGCTACGGCAACTACGCAGGCGATGTACTGCACTTCGGCCTCGCCGCCCGCCGGCTCGCCGCCGAGGGCATCGAGACCCGTACGGTGCTGGTCACCGACGACGTCGCCAGCGGCCCGCCGCCCGTGGCGGGGCAGGAGACCGACCCGTCCCGTGACCGCCGCGGCGTGGCCGGTGACTTCTTCGTCTTCAAGGTGGCCGGCGCCGCCGCCGAACGCGGCGACGACCTCGATGCCGTCACCCGCCTCGCGGCCCGCGCCAATGCCCTGACCCGCACCTTCGGGGCCGCCTTCGCCGGCTGCACGCTGCCCGGGGCGAGCGAGCCGCTGTTCTCGGTCGGCGCCGGAACCACCGAGCTGGGCATGGGCATCCACGGCGAGCCGGGCCTGCGCACCACGCACCACCTCACCGCCGCCGAACTGGCCGACGAACTCGTCGACAACCTGCTGCCGGAGCTGCCCGAGGGCGGCGACGGCCGGGTGGCGGTGCTCCTCAACGGGCTGGGCCGCACCAAGTACGAGGAGATGTTCGTGGTCTACCGGCGGGTGAACCGGCGGCTGCGGGCGGCGGGCCTGCGCCCGTACCGGCCCGAAGTAGGGGAGTTCGTCACCTCCTTCGACATGGCCGGCGTCTCCCTGTCCCTCATGCCCCTGGACGAGGAACTGGGCGCGCTCTACGACGCCCCCTGCGACACCCCGGCCTTCCGCAGCCTGCCGGGCAGGCACTCCGTCGAGGACGACGTCCGGGCCGAGGAGCCCGCGCCCGTACGGGACGAGGCGTCCGTTCCCGTACGGGACGAGGCGTCCGTTCCCGTACGGGACGCCCGCACCCCCGGTGGGGATCTGCCCGCGACGAAGGCGCTGCAAGCGGCCCTGGACCTGGTGGCAGCGCAGGAGGCCGAACTCGGCCGGCTGGACGCGGTGGCCGGCGACGGCGACCACGGCATCGGCATCGTCCGCGGGCTGCGGGCCGCCGTCGCCGCCGCCCGCGCCGCCGAGCCGGGACCGGCCGGCGACCCGCAGTCGGCCGGCCGCGCGCTGCTCACCGCCGGCCTCGCCCTGGCCGATGCCTCGGGCGGCGCGTCCGGGGCCCTGTACGGCGCTCTGCTGGCCGAAACCGGCGCCGTACTGTCCAGGGCCCGAGCGGGCAGCGGCGGTCGCCCTGGCGCGCTGTTCGCGGACGCCGCGGATGCCGCCCAGCGGGCCGTCGGCGAACTCGGCGGCGCGGCGGTGGGGGAGAAGACGATGCTGGACGCCCTGGACCCGTTCCGCCGCGAACTGCGCGCCCGCGCGGGCGAGGAGCTGCCCAAGGCCTGGCAGGCGGCCGCCGAGGCCGCCACCCGGGCCGCCGCCGACACCGCACAGCTCACCCCGGCCCGCGGCCGCGCCGCCCGTATGGGAGCGCGGGGTCACGGCCACCCCGACGCCGGGGCGGTCTCCCTCGCGCTGATCCTCACGGCCGTCGGCACGACCCTGCGCTGAGCGCCGGCGGCAGCCGGGTACGACGAAGGCCCCCGCACCTGACCGGTGTGGGGGCCTTTCGTCATGCGAGGCGTGCGGGCACGGGGAGCCCGGACGCGTCTGCCGCCTGTCCTAGCGCAGCCGCGCCATCAGCGCGTGTTCCACGAGCGTGATGAGCGCGCTCTTGGCCTCGCTGCGGTGCCGGGCGTCGGTCACGATGATCGGCGCGTCCGGGCCGATCTGGAGCGCCTCACGCACCTCGTCCGGCGTGTAGGGCTGGTGCCCGTCGAAGCCGTTGAGGGCGATCACGAACGGCAGGCCGCTGTTCTCGAAGTAGTCGACCGCGGGGAAGCAGTCGGCGAGACGGCGGGTGTCGACCAGCACCACGGCGCCGATGGCGCCCCGGACCAGGTCGTCCCACATGAACCAGAAGCGGTCCTGACCCGGTGTACCGAAGAGGTACAGGATCAGGTCCTGGTCCAGCGTGATCCGGCCGAAGTCCATCGCCACGGTCGTGGTCGTCTTGTCCGGCGCGTGCGTGAGGTCGTCGATCCCCGCCGAGGCGGAAGTCATCACGGCTTCGGTACGCAGCGGATTGATCTCTGAGACGGCCCCGACGAACGTGGTCTTGCCCACGCCGAAGCCGCCCGCCACCACGATTTTCGCGGAGGTGGTGGAGCGGGCTGCACCGCTAGAGCTTGCGAAGTCCACTGAGCACCCTTTCGAGCAGTGTCACATCTGGCTGTCCGCCGGCGGTCTCGTCCCCGCCGGGCTGATGGATGGCGACGAGTCCGGCCTCCGCCAGGTCGGCGACGAGGATCCGGGCGACGCCGAGGGGGATGGAGAGAAGCGCGGAGATCTCGGCAACTGACTTGATCTCGCGGCAGAGGTGGCAGATGCGCTGGTGCTCCGGCAGCTGGCCCTGCATCTTCGCGGGGTCGGCGGTCGTGCTGACCAGCGCCTCGATGGCGAGCTGGTAGCGCGGCCTGGTCCGGCCTCCGGTCATGGCGTACGGGCGCACGAGCGAGTTGTTCGCACCCGAGGGGGCGGGCTCGGGCGCACGCCGCTGCGGCTGTACCGGCTGGATGCGCGGTGCCTGCGGCTGGTCGTACACCGACGGCTCGTACGGCTGGGAGTCGTACGGCCGGGGCTGCTGCTGCGGGGGCTGCTGCGGCCGGCGGCTCGGCGCAGACGGGAAGTTGAAGCGGTTGTTATGGGTCTCGCCCACAGGCCCGGACTCCTGCCCGGAACCATACGGGTATCCGCTCGGGGGCGTTGCCACGTCTCCTCCTCCAACTTGCCTGTCTGACGCCGGTCGCGCCACCGAACCATATGGCGCGGTGGCGGGAAACGCACTGCCTGTCTTTTAGTTGAGAAGGCTGCCCTGCAGTTCGGCACGCAGATCCGGCGTCAGTACCGTGCCCGCGCGGTCGACCAGCAGAGCCATCTCGTAGCCGACCAGGCCGATGTCGCACTCGGGGTGTGCGAGCACGGCCAGGGACGATCCGTCCGAGACGGACATGAGGAAGAGGAAGCCGCGCTCCATCTCCACCACGGTCTGGTTGACGCTTCCGCCCTCGAAGATGCGGGACGCGCCTGAGGTCAGCGAGGTCAGGCCGGAGGCCACCGCCGCCAACTGATCGGCTCTGTCACGAGGGAAACCCTCGGACATGGCGAGGAGCAGCCCGTCCGCGGAGACCACGACCGTGTGGGACACCCCAGGGGTGTTGTCCACGAAGTTGGTGATCAACCAGTTCAGATTCTGCGCCGCCTGGCTCATCGGGCTCACACTAACGCTCCTGATCGTAGGTGCTGCCGGGGCCGTAGCCCTGTTGGTCATTCTGAGGGACCCCGGAGGGGTCCGTGCCGACGTTGCGTCCCTGCTGGACACCGCGGCGCAGGTTACTCAGCCTGCCGCGGACGTCCTCCGGGGCGCGGGAGACCTGAGGGCCGCCCTGCAGCGTCTGCTCCGCGGCGCCTTCGACCAGGTTGGCCTTGGGCACCCGCCGGGGGAGGCCGGAGGAGGTGACTCCGCCCGCCTTCGGCTCGCGAAGCCGCTCCGCCCGCTCCCACCGGTCATCGTTGGAGCTGCGCCAGTCGGAGCCGTCCTGTCCGGGCTCCGGCGTGCTCCGCTGCTGCTGCACCTGCGGTGGCTGCTGGTCGCGGCCTCCGCGGCGCGGAAGGCCGGCGCCCGTCAGCGAGGGGGTATCGCTCGGTGTGGGGCCCGGACGCTCGAATGGTACGCGCTCGGGCGCGTCAGCGGGAGCGGCAGTTGTGTTGCGGTCGGATTCCGCTTCGGTCCCGAAGTAGCCCTCGAATGCGGGGCGTTCGGCCCATTCGTCCGGCTGTGCCGCTTCATGGGAGACGAAAGGCTGCTGGCCCGTGGTCTCCCCGAAGCCCGCCCCGCCGAATGCCTGGTTGCCGTGGGACCGGTCGTCATAGAGCGGTTGATCGGCTTCCGCATATGCCTGGGCGGGGTAGTCCTGGTAGCCACCGCCGGACGGCACCTCGTCACGGAAGAGCGGACGCTCGCCCCCCTGGTACTCGGCTTCCTGCTCACCGGTGGTCTGGGCCTCCAGAGCCGCGCGGCGCTCCTCGCGCTGCAGCGAGCGGCCGACCATGTCCAGATCCGCGGCGTCCGTGCGGCCGTACTGGCTGTCGTCGAAGCCGAGCTCGGCAGCGGTGCGCTGGTGGTCCTCGTACGACGCTTCCTGGTGCTCCGGAACGATCCGGGAGACCGTGAAGTCGTCGTCGTACTGCTCCTCGCCGCCACCACCGTGGGTGATCGCCTCGGGCAGCATGACCAGGGAGGTGGTGCCCGCCTGCTCGCCGGACGGGCGCAGCTGCACCCGGATCCCGTGCCGGTCGGCCAGCCGGCCGACCACGAACAGGCCCATGCGCTGGGAGATCGCGGCATCCACGCTCGGCGGGTTGGCCAGCTTGTGGTTGATGTCCGCGAAGTCCTCGGGGGTGAGCCCGATGCCCTTGTCGTGGATCTCGATCATCACCCGGCCGTCGGGCAGCCGCGTCGCGGCCACCCGCACCTTGGTCTGCGGGGAGGAGAACGTGGTGGCGTTCTCCAGCAGCTCGGACAGCAGGTGCACGAGGTCGGTCACGGCGGTGCCGTGGATCTCGCTCTCGGGGACGCCGGTGAGTTCTATTCGCTCGTACGACTCGACCTCGGAGGTCGCCGCCCGCACGACATCGATCAGCGGCACCGGCTGGTTCCAGCGGCGGCCGGGCTCCTCGCCCGCGAGGATGAGGAGGTTCTCGCCGTTACGCCGCATACGGGTGGCGAGGTGGTCGAGCCGGAAGAGGCTCTCCAGCTGGTCCGGGTCCGCCTCGTTGTTCTCCAGGTCGGTGATCAGCTCCAGCTGGCGCTCGATCAGGCCCTGGTTACGGCTTGAAAGGTTGGTGAAGATCGCGTTGACGTTGCCCCGCAGCAGCGCCTGCTCGGCGGCGAGCCGGACGGCCTCGCGGTGTACCTGGTCGAAGGCGCGGGCGACCTCGCCGATCTCGTCGGTGGTGGAGATCGGGATGGGCTGGACGCGGGTGTCGACCCGGCCCGGGTCGGTCCGCGAGAGCTGGTCGACCAGCATCGGCAGCCGCTGCTCGGCGATGCCGAAGGCGGCGGTACGCAGCTGGCGCATGTTGCGGCTCATCCGGCGGGCCATGAGACCGGCCACGACGAACGCGATGATCAGCGCGGCCAGCACGATGGCGGAGTCGACGAAGGTGGACTGCTTGGCGTCTTCGGAGATGTGCGCCGCTTCGTTCACGGCCTTGTCCGCCAGGTCCTTCTCGATGGACCGGTACATGTTGAACTTGCCGGTCGCAGTCGCGAAGTAGCTGTCCGAAGTGATGCCGCGCACACTCAGCGTCTCCGGCGCAGCCCCGGTGGCGATCAGGGTGGACATCTGGTCGATCGACGGCGGGGCACGGAACGGCCGGCCGGCCGCCTGCGCCTGTGCCTTTGCCTGTGCGATCTTCTGCTGCGCGGCCTGCTTGAGCGCCGCGGCGTCCTTGCTCAGCCGCTGGACGTCCTCGGGCGTGCCGCCGGAGGTGTACTCGCCGATGGCGATGCCCTCCAGGTAGCGGTACGACGCGAAGGCGGTCAGCTGCAGCTTGTGCTCCTTGCCGCCCTGCGGCGTCGCCGGGTCCACCAGGAGGTGGGTGCCGATGGAGCGCTGGAGCGACTCGGCGGCCTTGGCCAGCGCAACGGCGTAGACCGTACGGCCGTAGGAGGTGATGTTGCCGGTGCCCAGGCCGAGTTCGTTGGCGAACTCCATCAGCGGGTGCTGGACCTCGACATAGCCCTCTTCGGTCTGCACCCCGCGCAGCTTGGAGGTGTAGGAGGCCTGGCGCAGCTTCTGCAGCTTGGGCTCGGCCTTCTCGAACGCCGCGAGCCGGCGCTTGAGGCCCGGCTTGTCCGGCATGGCCTTGGCGGCCTGGTGGAACTTGTCGGCGGCGGCGTCGGTGGCGTCCCGCGCCTGCTGCACGATCGGGTCGTCCTTCTTGCCCTTGAGCAGCGGCGCCGCGGTGCGGTCACGCTCGTCGATCACGGCAGTGCCGTAGGAGAGCGCGGCGCGCACCAGCTTCGCGGTGTTCTCCGCGTCCTGCGCCTCCTGCCAGGTGCCGAACGAGCTGTTCACCCGCAGACCGCCGAAGACCAGGGCGACCAGCACGGGGATCAGCAGAATGGCGTTCAGGCGGGTCGCCACGCGCCAGTTGCGCGGGGAGTACTTACCGCCGCTCACCGGAGGCTTCGCGACCGGACTTTCGGGCGCGTCGGAAGCCGGTAGGCCACCTCTGGGTGGCGGTGTGAAGTTGCCCCGCCGCGGTTCCAGCGGCTCGGGGCTCGCCTTGCTTCGCCTCACTCGACCAACAACCTCTCGGCGCCGGCACTGATTTGCTGTGCCGTTCTTCTGGGCGTTCCTACTCCGGAGTTCAGCGAATTTCAGCACGTCAGGGCGGTGCGTTCCAAACACTGGGTAAAGCCGGAGCGGGGCCGAAAGGGCCGGAGATAAAAGGGGCGTTAAGGGCGAGCAACGCCAAAATGCTAGAGATCTGTGAGCGCAGCGAAGCCATGCATGTGCGCGGGGTGTCGAAACCCCGCTGATTCACTGTCGAAACGTTATGAAGCAAAATTGTGGGCGTGTCGAAGGACACAGATCCACACACGGCTGCCGGGAACCCGGCCGGAGCAGGGCGGTGCACCCCCGCCGGTGACAACTGCCGCACGGCCCGCGCCCGATGGCGGGGCGGGCCGTCGGCGGGCTACTGCAGCCGCGCCATCAGCGCGTGTTCCACGAGCGTGATGAGCGCGCTCTTGGTCTCGCTGCGGTGCCGGGCATCGGTCATGATGATCGGCGCCCCCGGGCCGATCTGCAGCGCCTCACGCACCTCGTCCGGCGTGTACGGCTGATAGCCCTCGAAGCCGTTGAGGGCGATCACGAACGGCAGGCCGCTGTTCTCGAAGTAGTCGACCGCGGGGAAGCAGTCGGCGAGACGGCGGGTGTCGACCAGCACCACGGCGCCGATGGCGCCCCGGACCAGGTCGTCCCACATGAACCAGAAGCGGTCCTGACCCGGTGTACCGAAGAGGTACAGGATCAGGTCCTGGTCCAGCGTGATCCGGCCGAAGTCCATCGCCACGGTCGTGGTCGTCTTGTCCGGCGCGTGCGTGAGGTCGTCGATCCCCGCCGAGGCGGAAGTCATCACGGCTTCGGTACGCAGCGGGTCGATCTCTGAGACGGCCCCGACGAACGTGGTCTTGCCCACGCCGAAGCCGCCCGCCACCACGATTTTCGCGGAGGTGGTGGAGCGGGCTGCACCGCTAGAGCTTGCGAAGTCCACTGAGCACCCTCTCGAGCAAGGTCACGTCCGGCGTGCCGCCGGCCTCACCGCTGCCACCGGGCTGGTGGATTGCCACCATCCCGGCCTCTGCCAGGTCCGCGACCAGAATCCGCGCCACACCCAGCGGGATGTGCAACAGCGCGGAGACCTCGGCAACCGACTTCACCTCACGGCACAGGTGGCAGATCCGCTGGTGCTCGGGCAGCAGCCCGGGCAGCTGAGAGGGGTCGGCGGTCGTGCTGACCAGCGCCTCTATGGCGAGCTGGTAGCGCGGCCTGGTCCGGCCTCCGGTCATGGCGTACGGGCGCACCAGCGGCTGGTCACCTTCGCTCCCGTACGGCGCTTGACTGTAGGCGCCGTACGGGCCGGAAGTGGCAGGTGGCGGGGTCATGGGTCCTCCGGGCGGGACAACTGACTGTCGTCGGGTTGGGCCGGTGGGGGGTGCGGCACACGGGTGGTTGGGTGCTGAACGGTGCGGCGCTGCGGGCGCCGCCTCAGTGCAGCAGGCTGCCCTGCAGTTCTGCGCGCAGATCGGGCGTCAGGACCGTGCCTGCGCGATCGACCAGCAGCGCCATCTCGTAGCCGACCAGGCCGATGTCGCACTCGGGGTGCGCCAGAACGGCCAGGGACGATCCGTCCGAGACGGACATGATGAAGAGGAAGCCGCGCTCCATCTCCACCACGGTCTGGTTGACCGTCCCGCCCTCGAAGATGCGGGACGCGCCGGAGGTCAGCGAGGTCAGGCCGGAGGCCACCGCCGCCAACTGATCGGCACGGTCGCGGGGGAAGCCCTCGGACATCGCGAGGAGCAGCCCGTCCGCGGAGACCACCACCGTGTGCGACACCCCTGGGGTGTTGTCCACGAAGTTGGTGATCAACCAGTTCAGATTCTGCGCCGCCTGGCTCATCGGACTCAACTAACGCTCCTGCTGGTGAGTGGGATCGACAACGCCATGGGTGCCGGTGGACGACGTCCCGGCCTGCCGGCCTTGCTGGATACCCCGACGGAGATTGGTCAGCCGCCCCCGGACATCGCCGGGCGCACGCGAGACCTGCGGACCGGTCTGGGTGGACTGCTGTTGCGCGGTGCCAGCGACGAGGTTCGCGCGCGGGACCCGGCGGGGCAGCCCGGAGGTGGTGATCCCGCCGGCGGCGGGCTGGCGGATCTGCTCCGCCTGCCGCCAGGTCTCGTCGTTCGGCGAGCTGCGCCACTGTGCGGACTCGGCGGGCGCCGCGTTGCGCGCACCGTTGACCGGTGCCTCGTTGCGGGGACCGCCGCGTGCCTCGCCGCCCTGGGCGGACCCGCGGCGCGGCAGCCGTGAGGCCTCCGGCTCGGCGGGACCCTGGGGCGGCACACCGGCCGCGGCGGCCGCGGGGGTGTTGAACCAGTTGGACTCGATGGTGTCGAAGATCGGCGTACGGCCGTCACCGGGACCGGCGTCCGCGCCGCCGAGCACATCGGCGGACGGCGCACCGCTGTCCTGCGGCTGCTGCACCGGGAACTGCCCGGTGCCCTGCGACTCGTCGGCGTACGCACCACGGTCGGCGTCCGGCCGCTGGTACTCGCCGGTGTCGCTGTCGGGCCGCCGGTACTCGCCGGTGTCGCCGCCGGGCCGCCGGTACTGGCCGGTGTCGGCGGCCGGTCGCTCGTACTGGCCGGTGTCGGTGTCGGGCTGCGGGAACTGGCCGGTGTCGTACCGCCCGGCGTCGTACTGACCCGTGTCGCTGTCCGGCATCGGGAACTGCCCCGTGTCACCGGGCCCGTTGGCCGCACCCCGGCCGGCCGGACGCGCGCCCTGCGGGCCGCGCCCGCCCCGGGGGCCGTCCGCGACGGGCGGCGGACCGTTGAAGTCGGGACGGGGGAACGCCGCGGTGTCACCGGGGCCGCCGCTCGGCGCGGGCCGCTCGAAGAGCCCGGTGGTCTCCGACTCCTCGTGGCCACGCGGCTGGTCCTGCGCCTCGCGGGGCGTCAGCGGCCAGTCGTCGGAGCCGCCGCGCTCACGGCGCGCACCCCAGCTCGTACCGCCCGGCTGCTGAGTGCCCTGGCCACCCTGGCCACCGGCGGGCGAACCCCCCGGCAGCTCGGCAGCGGGGCCCCGCGCCGGCAGCTGGGGGCGCTCCTCACGGCGCGGTGCGCCGGTGGGCGGTGCCACGGTGGACGCCGGGCCCTGGTCCGCGCTGCGGGTGGGCAGCGAGGGACGCCCGCCACCGGGGCGGCCGGCGGCCGGGCGAGCGTCGCCGCCGCGCGGGGCGCCGGGCGAACCCGCGCCGGGAGGGGCCGTACGGCCGGACGGCGCCGAGGCACCGAAGGCGTTCGGTGCACCGCCGCCGGGACCGCCGCGGCCGGGCAGCGCGGGGCGCCCGCCGGCCGAGGGACCCGAACCGACCTGTCCGCGCGGCTGCAGCCCCGCGAGCCGGCTGGAAGGCGCGCCGCCGACGTCGCCGGCGGCCTTGGCGTTGCTCGGCGCCGGCTTCTTGCCGCCCTGGGCGACATCGACCGGCAGCATGACCAGCGCGGTGGTGCCGCCGGAGTCGGAGGGCCGAAGCTGGATACGGATGCCGTGCCGCAGCGACAGCCGGCCGACCACGAACAGACCCATGCGCCGGGACACCGAAACGTCCACGGTCGGCGGGCTGGCGAGCCGCTCGTTGATCGCCGACAGGTCCTCGGGCGACAGACCGATACCGGTGTCGTGGATTTCGACCAGCACCCGGCCGTCGGGCAGCGCGTGACCGGTGACCTTGACCTTGGTCTGCGGCGAGGAGAACGAGGTGGCGTTCTCCAGCAGCTCGGCGAGCAGGTGCACCAGGTCGTTGACGACCCGGCCCGCGACCTCGGTCTGCGGGACGGCGTTGAGTTCGATCCGCTCGTACTGCTCCACCTCGGAGGCGGCGGCACGGAGCACGTCGACCAGCGGCACCGGCCGCGTCCACCGGCGCCCCGGCTCCTCACCCGCGAGGACCAGGAGGTTCTCACCGTTACGGCGCATGCGGGTGGCGAGGTGGTCGAGCTTGAAGAGGGAGGACAGCTGGTCCGGGTCGGCCTCGCGGGACTCCAGTTCGGAGATCAGCGAGAGCTGACGCTGGATGAGGCCCTGCGAGCGGCGCGACAGGTTGGTGAACATCGCGTTGACGTTGCCCCGCAGCAGCGCCTGCTCGGAGGCGAGGCGGACCGCCTCGCGGTGCACGTCGTCGAAGGCCGCGGCCACCCGGCCGATCTCGTCCCGGCTGTGCACACCGACCGACTGGACGGAGGTGTCCACGTCCTGCGGGTCGGACTCGGACAGCTGCTTGACCAGCTCGGGCAGCCGGTCCTGGGCGACCTTCTGCGCGGTGTCCTGCAGCCGGCGCAGCGAGCGGACCATGGACCGGGCCACGACGAACGCGCCGACCAGCGACACACCGAGGACGAGCAGGATCAGCGCACCGCTGATGATCGCCGACTGGGTGGCCTGGTTGCGCAGCTCGCGGGACTTCTGCTCCATCTCCGAGAGCAGCGTGGTCTCGATCCGCGACATCTCGTCGATCTTGACGGTGTCGGAGTCGTACCAGTCGAGGTACCGGTAGTCCTGGCTGCGGATGCCGGAACCGCTGGCGAAGGCCCGGTGCGCGAAGGCGACCGCGGCCTTGATCTCGTCGTTGTTGCCGTCCAGACCGCGGGTGAGCGCGCCGGCGTTGTTGGTGTAGATCTGCGAGAAGCGGTCGCGGGCCGCCTTCTCGCTGTCCTCGGCGTTACGGCCGGCCAGCCGGTCGTTGGAGGAGAGCTGGGGGCCGCCCTTGTGGGCGAGGCCGGCGCTGACCAGGGCGCGCTGGATCGACGCGTACTCCTTGGCCGACGAGAACGCCGCCAGCGCACGGGTACTGCGGATCATCTCCGGGTTGCTGGTCGCCTGCGCCATGTCCTGGGACAGCGACAGCAGCGAGTTGATCAGCTGGTTGTAGCTGGTGACGGTCCGCGCGGCGTTGCCGCCGTCCTTGTAGGAGTTGGCGCGGATCTCGTTGAGGGTGTTGAGCTGGCGGCCGATCTCCAGGACGGTCGCGCGGACACCGGCCATCGTGGCGTCCTGGCCCTGGATGTCACCGGTGGCCTGGTTGAACTTCAGCTTGGCGCGGTCGGTCTCTTCACGGGGCGCGATGACGTTCGCGTCGTCCTTGGAGTTGCCGCTGCCCGCCAGTGGACCGGCAGACTTGTCCCGCTCCACCTGCAACGCGTCGGCGAGCTCGGTCGCCTGCCGGGTCATCTCGGTGAGCAGCTGCATCTTGTCGAGCTGGTCGATGTTCTCCATCGACGTGCCGATGCGCATGCCGCCCAGCGTGGTCGCGGCGACCACCGGAAGCGCGAGCAGGGAGACCAGGCGGGTGCTGATGCGCCAGTTGCGCAGCGCTATTCGCGAACCGGGGCCACTGGGGCCCTTCGCCTTGGGCTTACTGTCCGCGGCGTCATTGCCCGGCGCCTGACTGCCTCCGTCGACGGGCAGAGTGCCCCCGCCGGAACCGTTGCTCTGGGCGCGCTGGGGTGAGGAGGCGCGGTCTGTCCCGCCGCGCAGCTCCGGGTCCGCCGCAGCGCTGCCATCCCTCTTGAAACGTCCCTGCACTAGCGTCGCAACCTCTGGACCAGGCGTCCCACCTCGGTGGGACGGAGTCGAGTCGTATGGGGGACCGCTAAGTCCCCCATGGCGGTCGTGATGGACCGGCGGGCTGCCCTCTCTGGCCGAGAGAACGGCACCACCGCGCGGCGCTACGTTGCGCCCTGCGCGCCGGCTGAAACGTGCGGCGGTCCGTGGAATTCCAGCACAGTGCAGGGTCTCCAACAAGAGCGGAGCCGGTCACTGTGACTTGGGTGACGCAATGTACGGAGCGCGTCACGACTTGTAGAACGTACCCCCGTCGATAACGGACTTTTACCCGCGAGTCGTTCGCCCGTAGCGGCTGTCCCAGGTGCGGTGATCGGGAGCGGAACGTGCAGTTCAATCCGCCATTGTCCGTTTCGCCCGGGGATGTTGATCATGGGAATTGCGGCATTTGTCGCACAGTTCGTGAGCAAACTCACAAGAAGATCGTCGAGTTCCCGTGCACCGCGCAGGGAATAGCGTGCATAGCCTGACGCTTTACACGGTTGCCCAATGTGACAAGGCAACTTCCGTGAGCCCTTTCCCGACCTTTGATGACGCGAGGCATGCAGCAGTGAAGACGACGATGATGTTCCGCAACATAGCCAACCCGCGGCGCACCACTCTGGCCCACCTCAACGACGCCGACGAGCTCGGCACCGAGGCACTCGAGACACCGGACCACACCGTCGACCTGCCGGCCCAGACCGCCAATCCCCGCCGCACCGTCCTGATGGACGCCCCCAAGGAGGACGTCCCGGCGTAAAGCGTTCAACGGATCGGCAGCGGCCCCGCGATAGCCTGGAGTGTCAACTCCGGCCAATGATCAATTGAGGGGCAGCGGCAACTCGTGCGCATCGCCAGATTCTCCATCGACGGCAACGTCGGCTTCGGCGTCCTCGAAGGCGACGAACTCGACGTCATCAAGGGGCATCCCTTCGCAGAATTCGAGCGCTCGGGCCAGAAGGTCCCCCTCGACAAGGTCCGGCTGCTGCCGCCGGTCCTGCCCAACAAGGTCGTGGCGATCGGCCGTAACTACGCCGATCACGCCGCCGAGCTGGGCAACGCCGTCCCGGACGTACCGGTCACCTTCTTCAAGCCGTCCACCTCGGTGATCGGCCCCGGCGACCCCATCGCGTACCCCTCCTTCTCCCAGGAGGTGCACCACGAGGCGGAGCTCGCCGTCGTCATCGGCCGCATGTGCCGAGAGGTGCCCCGCGAGCGCGCCAAGGACGTCATCCTCGGCTACACCTGCGCCAATGACGTCACCGCGCGCGATGTGCAGCAGCGCGAGAAGCAGTGGGCCAGGGCCAAGGGCTTCGACAGCTCCTGCCCGCTCGGCCCCTGGGTCGAGACCGGACTCACCCCCGCGGACATCGCCGCCGGCCTCACCGTCCAGTGCACGGTCAACGGCGAACAACGTCAGCTGGGCCGTACCAGCGACATGGTCCGCCCGGTCGAGGACCTGATCGTCCACATCACCGAGGCGATGACCCTGCTCCCCGGCGACGTCATCCTCACGGGCACCCCGGCCGGGGTCGGCCCGCTCAACGTCGGCGACGAGGTCGCCGTCACCATCGAAGGCATCGGCACTCTCACCAACAAGGTGATCAAGCGTGGCTAACGCGACCCCCGTCCGCGTCCGTTTCTGTCCCTCCCCGACCGGTAACCCCCATGTCGGCCTGATTCGTACCGCCCTGTTCAACTGGGCCTACGCACGGCACAACAAGGGCAGCCTGGTCTTCCGGATCGAGGACACCGACGCGGCCCGCGACTCCGAAGAGTCCTACCAGCAGCTGCTGGACTCCTTCCACTGGCTCGGCTTCGACTGGGACGAGGGCCCCGAGGTCGGCGGCCCGCACGCGCCGTACCGCCAGTCGCAGCGCATGGACATCTACAAGGACGTCGCCGACAAGCTCCTCGCCGGCGGCCACGCGTACCACTGCTACTGCACCACCGAGGAGCTGGACGGCCGCCGCGAGGCCGCCCGCGCCGCCGGCAAGCCCTCCGGTTACGACGGCACATGCCGCACGCTGACCGAGGAGCAGAAGGCCGCGTACGAGGCCGAGGGCCGTACCTCCATCGTCCGCTTCCGGATGCCCGACGAGCCGATCACCTTCACCGACCTGGTGCGCGGCGAGCTGACCTTCACCCCGGAGAACGTTCCGGACTACGGCATCGTCCGCGCCAACGGCGCGCCCCTCTACACGCTCGTCAACCCCGTCGACGACGCCCTGATGGGGATCACCCACGTCCTGCGCGGCGAGGATCTGCTCTCCTCCACCCCCCGCCAGCTCGCCCTGTACAAGGCGCTGATCGAGCTGGGCATCGCGCAGGCCGTCCCGGCGTTCGGTCATCTGCCCTACGTCATGGGCGAGGGCAACAAGAAGCTCTCCAAGCGCGACCCGCAGGCCAACCTCAACCTCTACCGCGAGCGCGGCTTCCTCCCCGAGGGCCTGCTCAACTACCTTGCGCTGCTCGGCTGGTCGTTCTCGGCGGACCAGGACATCTTCTCCATCCCCGAGCTGATCGAGAAGTTCGACATCGCGGACGTCAACGCCAACCCGGCCCGCTTCGACCTGAAGAAGGCCGAGGCGATCAACGCCGACCACATCAGGCGGCTGGACGTGAAGGACTTCATCACGGCCTGCGAGCCCTGGCTGAAGGCCCCGCACGCCAACTGGGAGCCCGAGGACTTCGACGAAGCCGCCTGGCAGGCCATCGCCCCGCACGCCCAGACCCGCGTCACCGTCCTCTCCGACATCACCGCCAATGTCGACTTCCTCTTCCGCAAGGAGCCGGTCGAGGACGAGGCGTCCTGGACGAAGGCGATGAAGGGCGACCCGGTCGCGCTGCTCACCACCGCCCGCGCCAAGCTCGAGGCCGCCGACTGGGCGTCCGGCCCCGAGCCCCTCAAGGAGGCCGTCCTGGCCGCCGGTGAGGAGCACGGCCTCAAGCTCGGCAAGGCACAGGCCCCCGTCCGGGTGGCGGTCACCGGCCGCACGGTCGGCCTGCCGCTCTTCGAGTCCTTGGAGATCCTCGGCAAGGAGCGCACCCTCCAGCGCATCGACGCGGCCCTGGCCAAGCTGGCCGGCTGACCTCGCAGCACTTCCCACGGGCCCGGAAGCCGCACGGCTTCCGGGCCCGTGGCCTGTCCGGAGCGCTCGGCTACATTGCCCGTATGCCTGTTCGCGCCGTCCTGTGGGACCTCGACGACACCCTCTTCGACTACTCCGGCTCGGACCGGGCCGGTGCGCTGCGGCACCTCCGGGCCGAGGGGCTCCTTGCCGTACACGGCGGCGAGGAGGCGGCACTGGAGCGCTGGCGGACGGTCATGGAGACCGAGTTCGCCCGTTTCCTCGCCGGCGAGGTGGGCTTTCTCGATCACCGCAGGGCCCGGGCCCGGACGTTCCTGGGGGCCCCGCTCCTCTCCGACGCCGAGGCCGACGCCTGGTTCGGCCGGTACATCGCCCATTACGAGGCGTCCTGGGTCCTCTTCCCGGACTCCGCACCCGTACTGGAGGCGCTGGGGCCGCTGGTACGGCAGGCGGTGCTGTCCAACGCCGCCACCGCCAACCAGGAGCGCAAGCTGGCCGTTCTCGGGATCCGCGGGTCCTTCGAGGCGGTGCTCTGCGCCGATGAACTGGGGTGCGCCAAGCCGGCCGCGGAGGCATTTCACGGCGCCTGTAAGGCGCTTGGCCTAACGCCCGACGAGGTGGTCTACGTGGGCGACAAGCTCGATATCGACGCACTCGGCGCCCGCGATGCCGGGCTGACCCCCGTATGGCTGGACCGTACGGGCACTGGGGAGGAGGCCCGGGACGGGGTGCCGTCGGGGGTGTGGCGGATCGCGGGCCTGGCGGAGCTCCCCGAGCTGTTGCGCGGAGTTATCGGTTTTGGTGCGCCGTCCACGATCAGGTAATGTTCTTCCTGCGCCGCCCGAGAGGGCCGAAAGGCCTGGCCGGAAAGCGCAAACCAAACAAACCCCCCACGGGGGGTTGAGTTTTGGTGGGCTATGGTGTAATTGGCAGCACGACGGTTTCTGGTTCCGTTAGTCTAGGTTCGAGTCCTGGTAGCCCAGCAAGAGATCTTTCGGTCCACTGTGATCGTGCTGAAGGTTTCTTGATCGCAGTACCAGGCCCCCGTTGTGTAGCGGCCTAGCACGCCGCCCTCTCAAGGCGGTAGCGCCGGTTCGAATCCGGTCGGGGGTACAGATCCTTTCTCTCCGTCTCCTTCGGGTCGCTCCCGGATGCGACGATGCAGAGCCCACACGACTCCGGTCGTGTGGAGGATCGCTAGGGCCCCCGTTGTGTAGCGGCCTAGCACGCCGCCCTCTCAAGGCGGTAGCGCCGGTTCGAATCCGGTCGGGGGTACTGGTCTAAACCACCATGGGCTATGGTGTAATTGGCAGCACGAGTGATTCTGGTTCATTTAGTCTAGGTTCGAGTCCTGGTAGCCCAGCGCGGTGTGTCCTCGGGACACGACAACTGCAGGAAAACTTGCCCCCGTTGTGTAGCGGCCTAGCACGCCGCCCTCTCAAGGCGGTAGCGCCGGTTCGAATCCGGTCGGGGGTACAAGAAGGAGAAGCCCCCCGCATCATGCGGGGGGCTTCTTCGCGTCAACTGCCGCTGCCGAAGCGCCGGTTGGACTCCTCCGCCGCCGCCAGCCGGCGCAGGCTCAGCAGCACCGGCTCATAGAGCACGGTCAGGGCCACCGCCGCCTCCACCTGTTCCGCCGGGGTCGCGTACTCCTCGACCAGATCCAGGTCGGCGACGGCGAGTTGCGTTGCCTGCTGTCCGTAGGGCAGCAGATGTGCGGTGTCGCAGGCGTAATTCAGACGGTGCAGCGCGGCGATGGCCGTGACGAGCATCCCGAAGGCGGGGGAGCTGTCCGCGATCTCCAGGTTGAAGTGCCAGTCCAGGCGCCGCAGCAGCTCGGCGGCGGTGCGCCGGGCGACGGCCGTCGAGGGGGAGCTCTCGTCGGGCTCCGGGCCGTGGGGGAGAGCCTCCACGGCAATGCCCAGACGGGAGTGCTGGTCCAGGGAGTCGTCCTCGACCGCGGCCACCACCTTCCGCGCGGTGCTCACCGGTATCCGGCCGACCTGGATCAGCGCCCGGACGAGCCGCAGCCGCCGCAGGTGCTCCTCGTCGTACTCGGACTGGGTGGCGGAGATCCGGCGGCCCGGCGGCAGCAGCTGCTCGCGCAGGTAGTACTTGATCGTGGCGGTGGACACCCCGCTGCGTTCACTCAGTTCCGCCAGTCGCATACCTCTTGCACCTTCCGTTGGAGAGTGTCACTATCCAACCATGGATAGCGACGCTATCCAATGTCGAAGGGGGCCGCGATGAGCGGAAAGCCGGTGCAGGGACGGATGACGACGGACGGCGACCGGGAGGTGGTGGTCTTCCTCGTCGGGATGCGCTTCAACAGCTGGCGTGCGGTGCGCAGTTGGCTTCCGGTGTTCCTGGCCATGCCGCGCATGATCAAGGAGCTGGCCCGGGATCCGGGCAGCGGGATGATCGGCTACCGGCTGCTTCCCGGACTGCCGAGGAACTTCGCCGTGCTGCAGTACTGGGACTCGAAGGAGAAGCTGTTCGCCTACGCCGCGGATCAGAGCGGCGAGCACCGGCCGGCCTGGGCGGCGTTCAACCGGCGGGCCCGGGAGGGGCGGAACAAGGTCGGCTTCTGGCACGAGACCTATGTCGTCCCGGCGGGCTCGTACGAGAGCGTCTACGTCAATATGCCGTCGTTCGGGCTGGGGGAGGCCCTGGGGGCGGTGCCGGTCGGGCGGCGCGGGGAGCGGGCCGCCCGACCGGATGGCGGCCTGAGTGCCGGGGCGCGGCCCCGTCCTGCCGGTCCTGTGGACGCAGGGCGGGGCCGCGCGCCGTGTCAGCCGGTGCGGCGCAGGCCCTCGGAGAGGCGGGCCGCCGCGTCGATGACCGCTTGGGCGTGCATCCGGCCGGGGTGGCGGGTCAGCCGCTCGATCGGGCCGGAGACCGATACGGAGGCCACCACGCGGTTGGAGGGGCCCCGTACGGGGGCGGAGACCGAGGCCACGCCCGGCTCCCGCTCGCCGATCGACTGGGCCCAGCCGCGGCGCCGTACGCCGGACAGGGCGGTGGCCGTGAAGCGCGCGCCCTGCAGACCGCGGTGCAGCCGCTCGGGCTCCTCCCAGGCCATGAGGATCTGGGCGGCCGAGCCCGCCTTCATGGGGAGCGTGGAGCCGACCGGGACGGTGTCCCGCAGTCCGGACAGCCGTTCCGCCGCCGCTACACAGATCCGCATATCGCCCTGCCGGCGATAGAGCTGGGCGCTCTCGCCCGTCACATCGCGCAGATGCGTGAGCACCGGGCCCGCCGTGGCCAGCAGGCGGTCCTCGCCGGCCGCCGCGGCCAGCTCGGACAGGCGTGGGCCGAGGATGAACCGGCCCTGCATGTCCCTCGCCACCATCCGGTGGTGTTCCAGTGCCACGGCCAGCCGGTGGGCCGTGGGTCGTGCAAGCCCTGTCGCCGCGACCAGCCCGGCGAGGGTGGCCGGACCGGACTCCAGGGCACTCAATACCAGAGCTGCCTTGTCGAGAACGCCGACGCCGCTAGAGTTGTCCATGCAACGATACTCGCGTCTCACACTGTGAAACGCAAGTTCAATTTTCCAGGGAAGTCGTCAATCTGTAGGTGTGGCCCTCTACCAGGGCCCGGCGTAAGGCCCGGCACGGGGATTTCTGCGGGCATCGCGCACAGACGAGAAAGGCCGGCCCTGCGGCCGGCCGGAGGGAAAGCGATGGGACGGACACTCGCGGAGAAGGTCTGGGACGACCATGTCGTCCGGCGCGCGGAAGGCGAGCCCGACCTCCTCTTCATCGATCTCCACCTGCTGCACGAGGTCACCAGCCCGCAGGCGTTCGACGGCCTCCGCAAGGCCGGCCGTCAGGTGCGCCGTACGGACCTGACCATCGCCACCGAGGACCACAACACCCCCACCCTCGACATCGACAAGCCGATCGCCGACCCGGTCTCGCGCACCCAGCTGGAGACGCTGCGCAAGAACTGTGCGGAGTTCGGCGTCCGGCTGCACCCGCTGGGCGACGTCGAGCAGGGCGTTGTCCACGTCGTGGGACCACAGTTGGGACTGACCCAGCCCGGCACCACCGTGGTCTGCGGTGACAGCCACACCTCCACCCACGGAGCCTTCGGCGCGCTGGCGTTCGGCATCGGCACCAGCCAGGTCGAGCACGTCCTGGCCACCCAGACGCTGCCCCTGGCGCCCTTCAAGACCATGGCGATCACGGTCGACGGCGAGCTGCCCGAGGACGTGACGGCCAAGGACCTCATCCTGGCGATCATCGCCAGGATCGGCACCGGCGGCGGCCAGGGCTACGTCCTGGAGTACCGCGGCCCGGCCATCGAGAAACTGTCGATGGAAGCCCGGATGACCATCTGCAACATGTCGATCGAGGCAGGCGCGCGGGCCGGCATGATCGCCCCCGACAAGACCACCTTCGACTACCTGCAGGGCCGCGACCACGCCCCCCAGGGCGAGGACTGGGACGCCGCGGTCGCCTATTGGAAGACACTGCGCACCGACGACGAGGCCGTCTTCGACGCCGAGGTGCACATCGACGCCTCCGCGCTGGCGCCGTTCGTCACCTGGGGCACCAACCCCGGCCAGGGCGCGCCGCTTTCGGCGCAGGTCCCCGACCCGGCTTCGTACGAGGACGCCTCGGAGCGCTACGCCGCCGAAAAGGCCCTGGAGTACATGGGGTTGACGGCGGGTCAGCCGCTGCGCGAGATCAACGTGGACACCGTCTTCGTAGGTTCGTGCACCAACGGCCGTATCGAGGACCTGCGCTCCGCGGCCTCGATCCTGGAGGGCCGCAAGGTCGCCGACGGCGTACGGATGCTGATCGTTCCCGGCTCGGTCCGGGTCTCCCTGGAGGCCGTCGCGGAGGGTCTGGACAAGGTCTTCACCGCGGCGGGCGCCGAATGGCGGCACGCGGGCTGCTCGATGTGCCTGGGCATGAACCCGGACCAGCTGGCGCCCGGTGAGCGCTCCGCGTCCACCTCGAACCGCAACTTCGAGGGCCGGCAGGGCAAGGGCGGCCGTACCCACCTGGTCTCGCCGCAGGTTGCCGCCGCAACAGCGGTTCTCGGCCATCTGGCCTCACCGGCCGACCTGTCCGATGTCGCCGTCGCCACGCCCGCGGGAGTCTGAACCATGGAAGCTTTCACCACCCACACCGGCCGGGCCGTCCCGCTGCGCCGCAGCAATGTCGACACCGACCAGATCATCCCTGCTCACTGGCTGAAGAAGGTCACCCGCGACGGCTTCGAGGACGGGCTGTTCGAGGCCTGGCGCAAGGACCCGCAGTTCGTCCTCAACCAGGAGCAGTACAACGGCGCCACGGTGCTGGTCGCCGGCCCCGACTTCGGTACCGGCTCCTCGCGTGAACATGCCGTATGGGCGCTGCAGAACTACGGCTTCAAGGCCGTCATCTCCTCGCGGTTCGCGGACATCTTCCGCGGTAACTCCCTCAAGAACGGTCTGCTGACGGTGGTCCTGCCGCAGGAGACCGTGGACCGGCTGCAGCAGCTGGTGGAGGCCGACCCGGCCGCCGAGGTGACCGTTGACCTGGTCGGCAGGCAGGTTCGCGCCGAGGGCGTGACCGCCGACTTCGAGCTGGACGAGAACGCCCGTTGGCGGCTGCTGGAGGGGCTGGACGACATCAGCCTCACCCTTCGGGAGGAGTCGTCCATCGTGGAGTACGAGGCGAACAGGCCGTCGTTCAAGCCGCGTACCATCGAGGCCTGACCTCGGGTTTTATGGCTCAAAGCTATATTGCGTACGATGCGCCCCCTGTGCAGTTGGCGGGGGGCGCATCTGCTTGTGTAGGCAGCTGTTGAGGCCCCGTGAAGCGACAACTCGGCGCAGATGGCACAATTAGCGCATGGAACGCGACGACCAACTCGAGCTCTACGGTCTCGTCGCCGACCGGCTCAAGGACGCACATACAAGAGTGCGCACACTGCAAGTCCCGGAGGGCGTACGGATGGCGCTGACCCGGAAGCTGCTCGTCATCACGGCCGCGGCTAAACACGATCTTGCGGACGCGGCAAGGCGTCTGGAGTGGTTCATCGAAGACCTCGACGAAGGTCGTTATCCCCAAGATGTGCGTGCCGACGGAAGTCCGTGAAGGTCGACTTCGTTGCGGCACAAGGGTGATTAGCCCGTTTCGTGTTTGATTTGCGGTATATATCTGCCTAACGTGCGAAAAAGCTTGGAAACTTTCCTTCCAGCAATGTCTCCGAAGGGGAAGACGTGAACAAGGCGCAGCTCGTAGAAGCCATTGCCGACAAGCTCGGCGGCCGCCAGAACGCCGCGGACGCGGTGGACGCGGTACTGGACGCAATCGTCCGTTCCGTGGTCACCGGCGACCGTGTTTCGGTCACCGGATTCGGTTCGTTCGAGAAGGTCGACCGCCCGGCCCGCTACGCCCGCAACCCGCAGACGGGTGAGCGCGTACGGGTCAAGAAGACCTCCGTGCCGCGTTTCCGCGCCGGTCAGGGCTTCAAGGACCTGGTGAGCGGCTCGAAGAAGCTCCCCAGGGGCGGAGAAGTCTCCGTCAAGAAGGCCCCCAAGGGCAGCCTCTCCGGTGGCACCGCCATCAAGAAGGCCGCCGCCAAGAAGGCCACCGCCAAGAAGGCCACCGCGAAGAAGGCGACGGCGAAGAAGGCGACGGCGAAGAAGACCACCGCGGCGAAGAAGGCCACCGCGAAGAAGACGACGGCGAAGAAGACCGCCACGAAGGCCACCGCCAAGAAGGCGGCCCCGGCCAAGAAGACCGCCACGAAGAAGGCCACGGCGAAGAAGACCGCCCCCGCCAAGAAGGCGACCGCGAAGAAGGCCCCCGCGAAGAAGGCCACCGCGCGCAAGACCACCGCCAAGAAGACCACCGCACGCAAGCGGTAATTCAGCAGCGGCGACGCCACGCGTCGGGCCGGTCTCCCTTCGGGGAGCCCGGCCCGCGGTGCGTCCGGGGCTCCCCGGACGGGCAGCTCCCGGGTCCCTTGTGGCCCACGGGCGGGCGAAGGGGCCCGGGACCTCCTCGTCTAGGCTCTCTCCCATGCAGGCCACCGCGTATACGTACGACTCCGAGACCCGCTCCGGCAGTGTGCTGCTGGACGACGGCACCCCGCTGCCCTTCGACGCGGCGGCCTTCGACGCCGGCGGTCTGTTGCTGCTGCGGCCCGGTCAGCGGGTCCGTATCGACGTCACCGGCGAAGGGGACGACCGGCATATCGCCCTGGTCACGCTCCAGACGCTCTGACCTGCGGCGGCAGCGGCCGCCGGGCTCCGTCCGGGGTATCGCTCCCCGCAGCCGCTCCACCCGCCAGATACGGCGCCTGGAGCGCCGTGTGCGGGCCCACGCCCAGCGCCAGCGCGGCCAGCAGATCCTCGCCGGTGTCCACATCCCGGCGTACCGACGGCACCCCGGGCGCGGTGATCTCCCGCGCCCCGGACGCCAGGTGACGGGCCCGGGACGCTCCTCCGAATGCCGGTTCCAATTCCACTCCGGAAGTCGCGGTCAGAAGTGTTGTCCCGATATCCGCCGCATCCGCGAGAAATGCGCGGGGAAATAGCGAAGCGGAATGGAGCACCAGTTCCAGCTCGGCGGGGCGCAGCGCCGGAAGGTCGGCGTTCAGTGCGGCGAGGGCCGCGCCCGGCCGACGCGCCCGGATCGCGGCCGCTCCATGGACCAGGGCCGCGTTGAGTCCGCGGGCCGGTGTGTCGGGCACGATGCGCGCTCCCAGCGCCGCCAGGCGCTCACCGGCGCGCTGATCGTCCGTGACAACCGCCACATCCCGGACGTCCTTGCAGGCCAGCGCCGCTGCCACGGTATCCAGGGCGAAGGCGAGGGCCAGCCGGGGCCGGAATTCCTCACCGGCGGCCGGGGAGAGCCTGCTCTTGGCCCGCACCAGCGGTTTCAGCGGCACCACCAGGCTCCAGCCCACATCCGCTCCGTCTCTACGCATCGGCGCCATTCTCACCTGCTGCCGCCGCTCTCCGGGAGCGTCGGGGTTACGGTGTCCTCGACATAGCGGGTACCTGGGGCGACACTTGTGCGGCTGCCGGCCCGCAGCAGCTTTGCAGGTCCCACAAGGAGGGTGTCCCAGTGTCCCGCCGCAGAATCGGCTTCTGGTACCGCTTGGCCGCGGTCATCTGCAAACCGCCGCTCTTGGTTCTGTTCAAGCGGGACTGGCTGGGAATGGAGCACATTCCGGCCGACGGCGGTTTTATCACCGCGGTCAACCACAACTCGTATCTCGATCCGCTCTCCTATGCGCACTATCAGTACAACACCGGGCGGGTCCCCCGATTCCTCGCCAAGGCCGGACTCTTCAAGAGCGGCTTTGTCGGCCTGATGATGCGCGGCACCGGACAGATCCCCGTGTACCGGGAAACCACCGACGCCGCGACCGCGTTCCGCGCCGCCGTCAGCGCCATCGAGAAGGGCGAATGCGTCGCCTTCTACCCCGAGGGCACCCTCACCCGCGACCCCGAGCTGTGGCCCATGCAGGGCAAGACCGGTGCCGCCCGGGTGGCGTTGCTGACCAAGGCGCCGGTCATTCCCGTCGCGCAGTGGGGCGCCAATGACGCGATGCCGCCGTATGCCAAGGAGAAGAAGCTCAGCCTCCTTCCGCGCAAGACGCTGCGGGTGAAGGCAGGGCCGCCGGTCGACCTGAGCGCGTACTACGGCCAGGAACCGACCGCCGAGGTGCTGCGCGCCGTCACCGACGTCATCATGACCGCGATCACCGAGCAGCTGGCCGACCTGCGCGGCGAGCCCGCGCCGTCCGAACCGTACGACTGGCGCAAGGCGATCGCCCGGGAACGCCGCGCCGCCCGGGAGGCCGCCAAGGCCGGCCAGGGCGCCACGGCGGCCAAGGCCCCCGCGGAGCCGGCCGCCGCCACCGAACCGGCCGTCGGCCCGCAGCAGGCCCGAAGCACCCAGCAGGCACAGGAGGATGAAAGCAAGTGACGCGCTGCGCCGTCTACGGCACGGGGTCCTGGGGTACCGCCTTCGCGATGGTGCTCGCCGACGCGGGATGCGAGGTGACCCTGTGGGGACGCCGTACGGCCCTGGTCGACGCCATCAACAACGGCCGTACGAACCCTGACTATCTGCCGGGGGTCGAGCTCCCCGCGTCCGTACGGGCCACCACCGACCCGGCGGAAGCGGCGCGCGGCGCGGAGTTCGCCGTACTGGCCGTTCCCGCCCAGACGCTGCGCGGCAATCTCGCCGAATGGGCGCCCCTGCTGCCCGACGGGACGGTCCTGGTCTCCCTGATGAAGGGCGTCGAACTGGGCACGGCCAAGCGCATGAGCGAGGTCATCGAGGAGGTCGCCAAGGTCCCCGCGGAGCGCGTCGCGGTGCTGACCGGCCCCAACCTCGCCAAGGAGATCGCCGCCCGGCAGCCGGCCGCCGCGGTCGTCGCGTGCGCCGATGAGGCGGTCGCCCAGCGGTTCCAGACCGCCTGCCACACCGCGTACTTCCGCCCGTACACCAACACCGACGTGGTGGGCTGTGAACTGGGCGGCGCGGTCAAGAACGTCATCGCGCTCGCCGTCGGCATCGCCACCGGCATGGGCCTGGGCGACAACGCCAAGGCATCCCTGATCACCCGCGGTCTGGCCGAGACCACCCGGCTCGGCCTCGTCATGGGCGCCGACGCGCACACCTTCGCCGGGCTGGCCGGCATGGGCGACCTCGTCGCCACCTGCTCCTCGCCGCTGTCGCGCAACAACACCTTCGGCACCAACCTCGGCCGCGGAATGACGCTCCAGGAGACCATCGCGGTCACCAAGCAGACCGCCGAGGGCGTCAAGTCCTGCGAATCCGTACTGGATCTGGCCCGCAGGCACGGCGTCGACATGCCGCTCACGGAGACGGTCGTGGAGATCGTCCACGAGGGCAAGCCGCCGATGGTCGCCCTCAAGGAGCTGATGTCGCGCACCGCCAAGTCCGAACGGCACTGAAACCGGGGCCGAAGCGTCCGACCGGCACCTTTGCGTCGGGAGGCGTGGCCCCCGGCACCCCGGAGGGCGTCGGCGCGGCACCACCAACGGCCGCCGCAGCACTGACTCCGCGCCGGTCAGCAGGTACCCTCAACCCGATATGAGCAGCGAGACCTCCCCACACAAGCCCCGCGTCGCCGTCGTGTTCGGCGGCCGCAGCTCCGAGCACGCCATCTCCGTACTCACGGCCGGCGCCGTGCTGCGCGCCATCGACCGTGACAAGTACGACGTGCTGCCCATCGGCATCACCACCGACGGCCGCTGGGCGCTGACCACCGACGACCCCGAGCGGATGGCCATCGCGGACCGGCAGCTGCCCTCGGTGGCCGCGCTCGCCGAGTCCACCGAGGGCGGCGTGGTACTTCCCGTCGACCCCACCAACCGCGAGGTCGTCTACACCGAACCGGGCTCGGTCCCCAAGGCGCTGGGCGAGGTCGATGTCGTCTTCCCCGTGCTGCACGGCCCCTACGGCGAGGACGGCACCCTGCAGGGCCTGCTGGAGCTCTCCGGTGTGCCCTACGTCGGCTCGGGCGTGCTCGCCTCCGCCGTCGGCCAGGACAAGGACTACATGAAGCGGGTGTTCACCTCCTTCGGGCTGCCGGTCGGCCCGTACGAGGTCATCCGCCCCCGTGAGTGGGAAAAGGATCCCGCAGCCGCCCGCCGGAAGATCGTGGACTTCGCCGGCGAGCACGGCTGGCCGCTCTTCGTGAAGCCCGCCCGGGCCGGCTCGTCCATGGGCATCACCAAGGTCGACGACCTCGGCGGCCTGGACGAGGCGATCCAGGAGGCCCGGCTGCACGACCCCAAGATCCTCGTGGAGTCGCTGCTGCGCGGCCGCGAGATCGAGTGCGGGGTGCTGGAGTTCGAGGAGGGCCCGCGGGCCAGCGTGCCGGCCGAGATCCCGCCCGTCACCGCGCACGACTTCTACGACTTCGAGGCCAAGTACATCGACTCGGCCGACGGGATCGTGCCGGCGCCGCTGAGCGCCGAACAGACCGCGAAGGTCCAGGAGCTGGCCGTCGCGGCCTTCGATGCGGCGTCCTGCGAGGGCCTGGTGCGCGCGGACTTCTTCCTGCAGGACAACGGCGAGTTCGTGATCAACGAGATCAACACGCTGCCCGGATTCACGCCCATCTCGATGTACCCGCGGATGTGGCAGGAGAGCGGTGTGAGCTACCCGGAGCTGATCGACCGGCTCCTGCAGGCCGCGCTGCAGCGCTCCACGGGACTGCGCTGAGCCACCGCCCGCCCCGGCGGCCGGTCCGTCCCCAGGGGGACGGTTCCTAGACCCCGGCGGGAACGGTCTTCTTCACGGCGCCCCCGAGGTCGGTGAGCACATCGACCTCGGGGGCGTACTTCCCGGGAACGGTCACCTCGACAAAGGCCTTCCGCAGCGCCGTTGTGAAGCGATAGCCGTCGTCCTGTTTCTCAAAGAGCCATTCGACCCCATTGACTTCCGCCGCGTCGGCGTTGGGGTTGTAATGTTCACTCCCGTACGTCAGGACATCGGGCTTCGGCACCCCGCAGCGCAGTTTCACGGCAGGATCGCCCCATATGGCAGTGAAGTCGGAGACGGGCTCGGGAGTACCCCGCTTCAGCCCGTCCACGGTCTGCGGCAACTCCTTGTGGAGCGCCTTGCAGTACCGCGCCGCTGCACCCTCGGGGGAGGGTACGGCCACGTCTTCGGAAGAGGAACAGCTCACCGCGGCGAACAGCACGGTGAGTACCGGGAGGGCCAGGTACCGGCGGCGCGTAGGGATCACCCGGCCGAGGATACGGGGGAGCTAAATATGCACGACCGGGCAGGTAAGGGTGCGCGTGATGCCATCCACTTGCTGGACCTTCGCGACCACCATGCGGCCGAGCTCGTCGACCGTGTCGGCCTGAGCGCGCACGATGACGTCATAGGGACCGGTCACGTCCTCGGCCTGCAGCACGCCATGGATCGTGGAGATCACCTCAGCTACCGCCGAGGCCTTGCCGACCTCGGTCTGGATCAGGATGTAGGCCTGTACCACGGAACCTCCAGGGCGGCTACGAGGATCATGTGGGAAGAAGGGACGCCACGGTACCGCGTCACCGAGCGGAGCGGGGAGACCCGCGCGGTGAACACGGCGAGTGCGGCACAGTCGTCAGCCACGTACGGACCGTCCGTACACATGGGAAGGGCAACAGCATGAAGGGCACCGTGGGCGAGCTGGGGGAGTTCGGGCTGATCAGGGAGCTCACCTCCCGGCTCACCACCACTCCGGCCGTACGGATCGGGCCGGGTGACGACGCCGCGGTGGTCACCGCGCCGGACCGGAGGGTGGTCGCCAGCACCGACATCCTCCTGGAGGGCCGGCACTTCAGGCGCGACTGGTCCACCGCCTACGACGTCGGCCGCAAGGCCGCCGCGCAGAACCTCGCCGACATCGCGGCGATGGGCGCGGTGCCCACGGCGATCCTGCTCGGCCTGGTCGTGCCCGCTGAGCTCCCCGCGACCTGGCCGACCGAGCTGATGGACGGGCTGCGCGACGAGTGCCAGGTGGCCGGCGCCGCGGTCGTCGGCGGGGACGTCGTGCGCGGCGACACCATCACCGTCGCCATCACCGCGCTCGGCGATCTGCGCAACCAGGAACCGGTCACCCGGGCCGGTGCCCAGCCCGGCGACGTGGTCGCGGTGACCGGCTGGCTCGGCTGGTCCGCCGCCGGGCATGCCGTCCTCTCCCGCGGATTCCGCTCGCCGCGCGCCTTCGTGGAGGCCCACCGCCGCCCCGAGCCGCCGTACCACGCGGGTCCGGCGGCCGCCGGGCTCGGCGCCACCGCCATGACGGACGTCAGCGACGGACTGGTCGCCGATCTCGGGCACATCGCCGAGGCCAGCAAGGTCCGGATCGATCTGCGGTCCGCCGGTATCGACATTCCCTCGCAGATGTGCGACATCGGCACGGCCGTGGGCGTGGACCCCATGCAGTGGGTGCTCAACGGCGGCGAAGACCACGCGATCGTCGCGACCTTCCCGCCCGATGTGAAGCTGCCCGCCCGGTGGAAGGTCATCGGCGAGGTGCTCAACCCCTCCGCGCTGCCCCAGGTGACGGTGGACGGCGCCCCCTGGGCGAAGGCCGGCTGGGACCACTTCGGCGACAACGGGGACGCCGGATAGGTCCGGTACGGGCCACCGGCGACGCCGGTACGGGCACCCGCAGGACCGCGGGGTGCCGCCGAGTAGATTCGGCGGTATGCACATACCTCCACGCGTCCTGACCGTCGCCGGGTCCGATTCCGGCGGCGGCGCGGGCATCCAGGCCGACCTGAAGACGATGCTGGCGCTCGGCACCCACGGCATGAGCGTGGTCACCGCCGTCACCGCCCAGAACTCCCTGGGCGTACAGGGCGCGTGGGAGCTGCCGGCCGAGGCCGTACGGGCCCAGTTCCGCAGCGTCGTCGACGACATCGGGGTGCAGGCGGTGAAAACCGGGATGCTCTCCTCGGCCGAACTCGTCGAGACCGTCGCCGAGCTGCTCGCCGGACTGCGGGTACCGGTCGTCATCGACCCCGTGGGCGTCTCCAAGCACGGCGATGCGCTCCTCGCCGCCACCGCCCTGGACGCGGTCCGCACCACGCTGCTGCCGACGGCCACCGTCGCCACCCCCAACCTGGACGAGGTCGCGCAGCTGACCGGTATCCGCGTCGAGGAGGAGGCTGGTATGCGGCGGGCGGCCGCCGCGATCCTGGACTTCGGTCCGCGCTGGGCGCTGATCAAGGGCGGCCATCTGGCGGCCGGGCACGACGGCGCCGAGAACAGCGCCGTCGATCTGCTCACCGACGGCACCGAGGAGCACTGGCTGCGCGCCCCCCGCCACGACAACCGGCACACCCACGGCACCGGCTGCACCCTCGCCAGCGCGCTCGCCGCGCAGCTCGCCAAGGGGGACACCGTCCCGCAGGCCGCCGCGGCGGCGAAGGACTATGTCACCGGCGCCCTCGCGGCCGGCTTCCGGCTGGGCGCGGGCATCGGCCCCGTGGACCACGGCTGGCGTTGGCGCGACGCGCACTGACCGCGCGCACCGCGGCCGGACGGCCGGGCGAAGCAGCCGCTGCGCCCGGCCCCGGGAACGGCAGAAGCCGGTCCACCACGAAGGGGGACCGGCTTCTCAAGCAACCGGCTGGGCTGCGCTACGGCTAAGACGTCAGCGCGAGACCTTGCCGGCCTTGATGCACGAGGTGCAGGCGTTGAGCCGCTTCGGCGTGCGCCCGATCACTGCACGCACCGTCTGGATGTTGGGGTTCCAACGACGGTTGGTACGGCGATGCGAGTGCGAGACACTCTTGCCGAAGCCCGGCCCCTTGCCGCAGACGTCGCAGTTGGCAGCCACGGGTCACTCCAAAGACTTCAGATGCACTTACGGTGAAATCCCGACGAGCCGAGTGCATTGCCCGAACGGCACCGTCAGGAGAGGAATGGCCCGATTCTCATCGGGCAACCGGAGCAGCATACAACGACCGCTCCCGTAGAACGAAACTACCACGCACCCCCGGCCCCCCGCCCCGGCCCCGCCCCCGGAGCGCGGCTACTGTGCGGTGCATCCCGCGACCCAGGAGGACGACGTGCCGTACCCGCTCGACGCCGCCGCGGTCCGCTCCTGGTGCGGGCTGGCGCTGGAGGCGCTCGGACGGGAACGCGAGCGGATCGACGCGATCAACGTCTACCCGGTGGCCGACGGCGATACCGGCACCAACCTCTATCTGACCCTCGAATCGGCCGCCCGCGCGGTCGAGGCCGCCTTCGACGGGCACGCCTCGGCCGGCACCGCACCCCGCCTCGCGGACGCCATCGGCGCCATGGCACACGGCGCCCTCATCGGGGCGCGCGGCAACTCCGGCACGATCGTGGCGCAACTGCTGCGCGGGATGACCGAGGTGCTGGCCGCCACCGACGGCTCCGCCGACGCCCTGCGGCGGGCGCTGCGCCGGGCCGCCGCATCGACCTACGAGGCGGTGGCCCACCCCGTGGAGGGCACCGTCCTGACGGTGGCGACCGCCGCCGCCGATGCCGCGGAACGGGCCGCGGGCGAGGACGCCGGGGCCGCCGAGGTCGCCCGCGCCGCCCACGAGGGCGCCCGCACCGCCCTGCAGGCGACCCCCGGGCAGCTCGCGGTCCTGGGCCGGGCCGGTGTCGTGGACGCCGGCGGCTGCGGACTCGTCGCGCTGCTGGGCGCGCTCGCCGATGTGCTGTCCGGGGAGGTCTCGGCGGCACCGGTCGCCGTACGCGCCGACGCCCCGCTCCCCGAGGCGGCCGGCTGCGAGGTCGCGGGCCGGGTGACGGCGAACGGCTGCGGGGACCACGGACCCGCCTTCGAGGTGATCTACCTGCTGGAGGCCGACGACACCGCTGTGGCGCGGCTGCGGGCCCGGCTCGACGGACTCGGTGACTCCCTGGTGGTGGTCGGCGGGGACGGCCTGTGGAACGTCCACGTCCATGTCGACGACGCGGGCGCCGCCGTGGAGGCCGGCATCGAGGCGGGCCGCCCGTACCGGATCCGCATCACGCACTTCGGCGGTGCCCGCACCAAGGAGCCGGCGATGACGGCGCGGGGCGTGGTCACGGTGGTGCCGGGCGCCGGACTCGCCGGGCTGTGTGCACAGGCCGGTGCGACCCCCGTCCCGGTACGTCCCGGGGAGCCACCCGCCAGCGGCGAACTGGTGCAGGCGATCCGGCAGGCGCACGCCCGTGAGGTGATGCTGCTGCCGAACGACCACGACCTGCGGCACACCGCGGCGGCCGCCGCCGAACAGGCCCGCACCGAAGGCGTACGGGTCGCGCTCATCCCCACCCGCTCCGCCGTCCAGGGCCTCGCGGCGCTGGCCGTGCACGAACCGGGCCGCAGCTTCGACGAGGACGTGGTCGCGATGACCGCGGCCGCGGGCGCCACCCGCTACGCCGAGCTGGCCCTCGCCGAGCGGCAGTCGTGGACGATGGCCGGCGTCTGCCAGGCCGGGGACGTCCTCGGCCTGATCGACGGCGATGTCGCGGTGATCGGCTCCGACCTCACCGGCACCGCGATGACCGTGCTCGACCGGATGCTGTCCGCGGGCGGGGAGATGGTGACCCTGGTTCTCGGCGCGGAGGCGCCCGACGGGCTCGCCGAGCGGCTGGCGGGCCATGTCCGCGAGCGTCATCTCGCCGTGGACACCGTCGTCTACGACGGCGGCCAGTACGCTGCGCCGCTGCTCATCGGCGTGGAGTGAGCGCGCGGCACCGGTGTGAGCGCGCCGGGCCGGCGAGACGGCCGCGATTGTCACAGGCGTGGTGTGCAATAGATGCGTGGCAGCGCTCGACGAACCTCTGAAGAAAATCCTCGGTGGCACCACCGCGAAGGTGCTGGCCGAGCATCTCGACCTGCATACGGTCGGCGACCTGTTGCACCACTATCCGCGCCGCTATGCCGAGCGCGGCGAACTGACCCGGCTCGCGGACCTCCCGCTGGACGAACATGTCACGGTCGTCGCACAGGTCGCGGATTCCCGGGTGCTGAAATTCAACGGCGGCCGGGGACAGCGCCTCGAAGTGACGCTCACCGACGGCAGCGGCCGGCTCCGGCTGGTCTTCTTCGGCAAGGGCATCCACAAGCCCCATAAGGACCTGCTCCCCGGGCGCCGGGCGATGTTCGCCGGCAAGGTGTCGGTCTTCAACCGCAAACTGCAGCTCGCGCACCCCGAATACGAGCTCCTGGACGGCGACGCCGAGGACGGGTCCGAGGCGGTCAGCGCCTTCGCCGGTCAGCTCCTGCCGATCTACCCGGCCTGCCAGCAGATGGCGTCCTGGAAGATCGCCAAGGCGGTCGACGCGGTGCTGCCCAGCGCGCAGGACGCCGTCGATCCGCTGCCCGAAGCGCTCCGGGAGGGCCGGGAGCTGGTCCCGCTCACCGAGGCGCTGCTCAAGGTCCACCGTCCGGCGAGCAAGGCCGATATCGCCGACGCGCGGGACCGGCTGAAGTGGGACGAGGCGTTCGTCCTGCAGGTCGCGCTCGCCCGGCGTCGCCTCGCCGAGACCCAACTCCCCGCCGTGGCGCGGACCTTGGCCACGGGCGGCATCCTCGACGCCTTCGACGCCAAGCTGCCCTTCACGCTCACCGACGGCCAGCAGAAGGTCAGCCGGGAGATCTTCGACGAGCTGGCGACCGAGCACCCCATGCACCGCCTCCTCCAGGGCGAGGTGGGCTCCGGCAAGGCCCAGCCGCTGGATGCGCTGGTGCTGACGCCGCGCGGCTTCCGGCCCATGGGGGAGATGACCGTCGGCACGGAAGTGGTGGTGCCGAGCGGGGAGCGGGCCGTGGTGGACGGCGTCTTCCCGCAGGGGGAGCGGGAGGTGTGGCGGCTGGTGCTGTCCGACGGGAGCACCGTCGAGTGCGATGACGAGCATCTGTGGATCGTCGGAACCGACGATGCCCGGGAGCGGGTGCTGACCACACGTGAACTGCGCGGCGATCTCCACGGCCCCGACGGCCGCCCCCGGTGGTCCATCGCGGCGGCCACCCCGGTGGATCTCGACGACGGCGGGAACCGCCCGCTCGATCCGTATCGGGTGGGGCGGGCGCTGGGCGGGGGCGAACGGCTCCCCGGTGCGGAAGCGGACCTCGACGGGGCGACGGCCGGTGCGCTGCGCGGGCGCCGGGTGCCCCACGCCTACCGCAACGCACCGCTCAAGGAGCGCCTGGCCGTGCTGCAGGGGCTGATGGACGCGGGGGGCGAGCGCGGGGCGGCCGGTGCGGCGTTCCGTGCGGCGCCCGCCCCGCTGGCCGGCGATCTTGCCTGGCTGGTGCGCTCCCTGGGCGGCCATGCCCGGCAGCGGCCCGTGGGGGACGGCGGATACGACGTGTCCGTGGCGCTGCCCGCTGCCTACGGCCTGTTCCGCGAGGCGGCGACCGACGGTGCCGCGCGGCCAGCCGGCGCCGAGGACTTCCGGCGCACCATCCGGGCCATCGAGTACGTCGGCCGCAAGCCCGTCCAGTGCATCAGCGTCCGGCACCCCGGCCACGCCTATGTGACCGACCACTTCACTGTCACCCACAACACCATGGTCGCGCTGCGCGCCATGCTCGGTGTGGTCGACAGCGGCGGCCAGGCCGCGATGCTGGCGCCGACCGAGGTGCTCGCCCAGCAGCACCACCGCTCGATCACGGAGATGATGGGGGAGCTGGCCGAGGGCGGGATGCTCGGCGGCGCGGAGAAGGGCACCAAGGTGGTGCTGCTGACCGGCTCCATGGGCGCCGCCGCCCGCCGGCAGGCGCTGCTCGATCTGGTCACCGGCGAGGCCGGGATCGTCGTCGGCACCCACGCCCTGATCGAGGACAAGGTGCAGTTCCACGACCTGGGCCTGGTCGTCGTCGACGAACAGCACCGCTTCGGCGTCGAGCAGCGGGACGCGCTGCGCGGCAAGGGCAAGCAGCCGCCACATCTCCTGGTCATGACGGCGACCCCGATTCCCCGCACGGTCGCCATGACCGTCTTCGGTGACCTGGAGACCTCCGTCCTGGACCAACTCCCCGCCGGGCGCTCGCCGATCGCCACCCATGTGGTGCCCGCCAAGGACAAACCGCACTTCCTCGCGCGTGCCTGGGAGCGGGTCCGCGAAGAGGTGGAGGCCGGGCACCAGGGCTATGTGGTGTGCCCCCGGATCGGCGACGAGGAGGAAGCGCCCAAGGGCGCGAAGAAGCCGGCCGGCTCCAAGGGGGCCGCGGACAAGGCGGGTTCGCCGGAGGACGCGGAGGAGAAGCGCCCGCCGCTCGCGGTGCTCGATATCGCCGGGCAGCTCACGGAAGGGCCGCTCGCCGGGCTGCGGGTGGCGGTGCTGCACGGCCGGATGGCGCCGGATGACAAGGACGAGGTGATGCGCCGGTTCGCCGCCGGCGAGCTGGATGTGCTGGTGGCGACGACCGTCATCGAGGTCGGGGTGAACGTCCCGAACGCCACCGCCATGGTGATCATGGACGCGGACCGCTTCGGCGTCTCCCAGCTGCACCAGCTGCGCGGCCGGGTCGGCCGTGGCTCGGCTCCCGGCCTGTGTCTGCTGGTCAGCGAGATGCCCGAGGCGAGCCCGGCCCGCGCCCGGCTCGCCGCCGTGGCCGCCACCCTCGACGGCTTCGAACTCTCCCGTATCGACCTGGAACAGCGGCGCGAGGGCGATGTCCTGGGCCAGGCGCAGTCCGGCGTCCGCTCGTCGCTGCGGATGCTCGCGGTCATCGACGACGAGGAGGTGATCGCGGCCGCCCGCGAGGAGGCCACCGCGCTGGTCACCGCCGATCCCGAGCTGACCGGATACCCCGAGCTGCGGATCGCCCTTTCCGCCCTGCTGGACGAGGAACGGGAGCAGTATCTGGACAAGGGGTGAGCGGGTGCCGCGGCCCTCTCCGGGGCGCGGCCGGCGGGGGCCCGGCCGCCCGGCCCCGGCTCAAGGCCCCCCGCCGCCACGTGAGATCGATCACCGTTCGGTGCGCTTCCAAGGAGCCCCGGCCGGACGCCGGGCCCCGGCCGACGGAATATCGTGGAGGAGCGGAGCCCGCCCGGCTCCTCCATACCGACCACGCGCAACGTAAGGACGGGCCCATGACCCGCGTGATCGCCGGCACGGCCGGCGGCCGCCGCTTGGCCGTACCACCGGGAAACGGCACCCGCCCGACCTCCGACCGTGCGCGTGAGGGCATGTTCTCCACCTGGGAGTCGCTCGACGGACCGCTGGCCGGTGCCCGGGTGCTCGATCTGTACGGCGGTTCCGGCGCGGTCGGCCTGGAGGCGCTGTCCCGCGGCGCCGCACACGTCCTGCTGGTCGAGGCCGATCCCCGCGCGGTGCGCACCATCCGGGACAACGTCCGCACGGTCGGCCTCCCGGGCGTCGAGGTCCGGGCCGGCAAGGCCGAGCAGACCGCCGCCGCACCGGCCCCGGGCGAGCCGTACGACATCGTGTTCCTGGACCCGCCCTACGCGGTGACCGAAGAGGATCTCCGCGAGATCCTGCTCACACTCCGTGGTCAGGGGTGGCTTGCGGAGCAGGCACTCGTCACCGTGGAGCGCAGCACCCGAGGCGGCACGTTCCCATGGCCGGACGGTTTTGAAGCGATCAAGGCCCGTCGCTACGGCGAGGGGACGCTTTGGTACGGTCGCGCCGCTTCGACGTCCGCCGAATCGACGTCAGTAAGCGTGTCATGACCGGATCGGAGAGCGAGGAACCCGAGTTGCGCCGCGCCGTCTGTCCGGGGTCATTCGACCCCATCACCAATGGGCACCTGGACATCATCGCCCGTGCCTCCAAGCTGTACGACGTCGTCCATGTCGCCGTGATGATCAACCAGTCCAAGCAGGGGCTGTTCACGGTCGACGAGCGGATCGAGCTGATCCGCCGGGCCACCGCCGAGTACGGCAATGTGGAGGTCGAGTCCTTCCACGGCCTGCTCGTCGACTTCTGCAAGCAGCGCGACATCCCCGCGATCGTCAAGGGGCTGCGGGCTGTCAGCGACTTCGACTACGAGCTGCAGATGGCCCAGATGAACAACGGCCTGTCCGGAGTGGAGACCCTCTTCGTCCCCACCAACCCCACCTACAGCTTCCTCTCCTCCAGCCTCGTCAAGGAGGTCGCCGCCTGGGGCGGCGATGTCTCCCATCTGGTGCCGGCGTTCGTCCTGGAGGCCCTCACCGAGCGCCTGCGGAAGAAGGACTGACACCGCTGGACGCACCGGCCCGGTGCCAGACTGATGGGCCGTCAGTTGGTGTCGGGCAAAGGGGCCGTGGACGTACAGTCGTCCCGTTCCGTCGTTCCAACCCTTCAGAGAGTGGCGAGTCCAAAGTGGACGTGCAGAAGAAGCTCGACGACATCGTCGCGACCGTCGGCGGTGCCCGGTCCATGCCCATGTCGGCATCGTGCGTGATCAACCGCGCCGAGCTGCTCGCCATGCTGGAGGAGGTGCGTGCGGCGCTCCCGGGCTCCCTCGCACAGGCGCAGGAGCTGCTCGGCGGGCGGCAGCAGATGGTGGAGGAGGCGCGGGCCGAGGCCGAGCGGATCATCGACACCGCACACGCCCAGCGCGGGTCGCTGATCTCCGACACCGAGGTCGCCCGGCAGTCCCAGGACGAGGCGGAACGGATCCTCGCGGAGGCCCGCCGGGAGGCCGAGGAGATCCGCGCCGAGGCCGACGACTACGTCGACAGCAAGCTGGCCAACTTCGAGGTCGTGCTCACCAAGACCATCGGATCCGTCGACCGCGGCCGCGAGAAGCTGCTCGGCCGCGGTCCCGGGCTCGATGAGCAGGGGTACGAGGACACCGAGGCCCCGGAGCGCAGCGCCGACCCGGAGACCCTCAGGCAGCGTGCCGATGTGTATGTCGACGCCAAGTTCGGGGCGTTCCAGGCCGTACTGACCAAGACACTGGAGGCGGTCGGCCGGGGCCGCGACAAGCTCCAGGGCGCCCGGGCGATCGATGAGCTGGGCGTCCATATGGCAGGGCAGGGCGACCCGCAGTCCGGGCACCCGCAGGCCGACGCCGAGTATCTCGCCGGCCTGGCGGACATCGGCGCCGGCCAGGAGCCGCAGCCGCCCCAGGCGCCCCCGATGCCCGAGCCGGCTCCTATGCCCGAGGCGGCCCCCATGCCCCAGATGCAACCCCAGCCCCAGGAGCACCAGCAGCCCTTCCAGCCTCAGCAGCCCCTCCAGCCTCAGCTTCAGCAGCAGGGCTACTACACCGACCCGGCGGTCTACCAGCAGCAGGACGTCTACGGCTATCAGCAGCCGCAGGAGGTCCCGTACGCCCAGCACCAGGACCCGTACGGCTACGACTGGCAGCAGCAGGCCCAGCAGCAGGGCTACGACCCCAACGCCTACCTCCAGCAGCAGGTGCCCCAGCAGCCCCAGCACGCTCCGCACGCCCATCCCGCGCAGCCCGGGGCACTGGACGAGACCAGCCTCTTCGACACCGGCATGATCGACCTGGACCAGCTCCGGGCCTACGAGGACGGGCGCCAGTAGGCGGCCCCGCCCGCGGGCCGGGGAGGGGACCGGGAGCGGATTGGGCCTATCGGGGCCCGTCCAGTATCCTGGCTCTTCGGTCGCGCGTAATTCCGCGATCTCTGCTGCCCGAATCCTGTCCAGCAGGAATACGGACGGCACGGAAACCCCGTAGAAAGCAGGAAGCCATCAACGCCCGCCTCGACCACCGTTCCCCTCTCGTGTTCGATACGCGCGAGCTGGGCCGGCGTCCCGGTGCGCTCAAGAGGGTCTCCCGCTCCGTCGTGGCCCCCCAGGGCCTCGGCAATGAGGTCATCGGTGTGCCCGAGGGCGCACCGGCCGAGCTCGACCTCCGCCTCGAATCGGTCATGGACGGGGTGCTTGTCACAGGCACCGCCCGTGCAACCGTCAAGGGGGAGTGCGTAAGGTGTCTGGAGCCGCTGGAGCGAGAGCTCGATGCGGACTTCCAGGAGATGTTCGCCTACCCCGACGCCGACGCCAGGGTCCGTGAGGACGCCGGCGACGACGCCGAGGACGAGGAGGACACCCTCTTCCTCGAGGACGACCTGTTCGACCTCGAAGCCGTGCTGCGTGACGCGGTGGTGCTTGCACTGCCGATGCAGCCGGTGTGCCAGGACGACTGCCCGGGTCTGTGCTCCGAATGCGGAGTGCGGCTGGCGGACGACCCGGACCACCACCACGACGCCGTCGACATCCGTTGGGCGGCACTGCAGGGACTCGCCGGGACCGTCAAGGACGGCGAGAAGGACAACATGGGCGGCGCCGAAGCGGGCGTCGACGAGAAGCAGGAGAAGTAGCCGTGGCTGTTCCGAAGCGGAAGATGTCGCGCAGCAACACGCGCCACCGCCGGTCGCAGTGGAAGGCTGCGGTCCCCACCCTGGTGGCGTGCGAGCGCTGCCATGAGCCGAAGCAGCAGCACATCGCGTGCCCGAGCTGCGGCACCTACAACAAGCGCCAGGTCCTCGAGGTCTGAGCGGCTGGTGACAGGCTTCATGTCAGACGCCAATTCGACTTCCCGCAAGCGCGGGGATGAACCGACTCCGGCGGACACGGCCTCGTCTCACACGCTTCTGGAAGGGCGGCTCGGGTACAAGCTCGAGTCCGCCCTTCTGGTGCGTGCGCTGACGCACCGCTCGTACGCATACGAGAACGGCGGTCTGCCCACCAACGAGCGGCTCGAATTCCTCGGGGATTCGGTGCTCGGTCTGGTGGTCACCGACACGCTGTACCGCATCCACCCCGATCTGCCCGAGGGCCAGCTGGCCAAGCTCCGGGCCGCGGTGGTCAACTCGCGTGCACTTGCCGAGGTGGGCCGCGGCCTCGACCTCGGCGCCTTCATCCACCTCGGACGGGGCGAAGAGGGCACGGGCGGCCGGGACAAGGCATCCATCCTCGCCGACACCCTTGAAGCGGTGATCGGCGCCGTCTATCTCGACCAGGGCCTCGACGCGGCCGGCGAGCTGGTGCACCGGCTCTTCGACCCGCTCATCGAGAAGTCCTCCAGCCTGGGCGCGGGCCTGGACTGGAAGACCAGTCTCCAGGAACTTACCGCGACCGAGGGTCTCGGCGTTCCGGAGTACCTGGTCACGGAGACCGGACCGGACCACGAGAAAACCTTTACTGCTGCCGCCCGCGTCGGTGGTGTCTCGTACGGCACCGGCACCGGCCGCAGCAAGAAGGAAGCCGAGCAGCAGGCGGCCGAGTCCGCATGGCGCGAGATTCGCGCCGCGGCGGACGAGGCGGCCAAGGTGGCCGAGGCGGAGAAGGCGGCACAGCCCGCCGAGCCCGCCGGAGAAGACACCGCCGGCTAGGCGCATCGCTCACGCCCTTGTGGCGCGGGCCCCGCACCCCCGTTGCGCTTCGGCGTGGCGGGGGTCCTTCTTGTCCGGAGCCGTACCTGCCCGCGGCACCGGTGACGCGGCGGTGTTCCGCGCGGCGGCACCCCAACCAGGCGGCCGCAACCGGCGGTTGGGGTGGCGAACGCCGTGCGAGGCCACCGGGCGGGCCCATGGAGTCCCGGAGCGGAGAGGTACGCTGCGGCTGTCGTTCCTCAGCTGTCCCAAGGAGTCCCGTGCCCGAGCTGCCCGAGGTCGAGGTCGTACGCCGCGGACTGGAGCGCTGGGTCAGCGGCCGCACGATCGACGACGTCGAGGTGCGGCATCCGCGCGCGATCCGCCGGCACACGGCCGGTGCGGCCGACTTCGCGGCGCGGCTCAAGGGGCTGCAACTCGGCGCGGCGTGCCGGCGCGGCAAGTACCTCTGGCTCCCGGTGACCGGCGGTGGCCCGGCCGCACAGACCGCCGCCGAAGGCATCACCCCGATGGTCACGCCATCCGTCACCCACGGCCTGGCGATCCTCGCCCATCTCGGGATGAGCGGCCAGCTGCTGGTCCAGCCGCACGACGTCCCGGACGAGAAGCATCTGCGGATCCGGCTCCGCTTCGCCGACGCCCTCGGCACCGAGCTCCGCTTCGTCGACCAGCGCACCTTCGGCGGCCTCTCGCTGCACGACACCGTCCCGGGCGACGCCGACCACCTTCCCGACGTCATCGCCCATATCGCCCGCGACCCGCTCGATCCGGCCTTCGACGACGCCGCCTTCCACGACGCGCTGCGCCGCCGCCGGACCACGGTCAAGCGGGCCCTGCTCGACCAGACGCTGATCAGCGGCGTCGGCAACATCTACGCGGACGAGGCGCTGTGGCGCAGCAAGCTCCACTACGAGCGGCCGACCGCCACCCTCACCCGCCCGCGCACCACCGAACTGCTCGGCCACGTACGGGACGTGATGAACGCCGCGCTCGCCGTCGGCGGCACCAGCTTCGACAGCCTCTATGTCAACGTCAACGGTGAGTCCGGCTACTTCGACCGTTCCCTGGACGCCTACGGCCGCGAGGACGAACCCTGCCGCCGCTGCGGCACCCCGATCCGCCGTCGTCCCTGGATGAACCGGTCCAGTTACTTCTGCCCCCGCTGCCAGCGGCCGCCGCGCGGCTGAGCGCGGAACACCGGCGCGGGCACCGGCTCATTCCGCGGCGTGCCGGGCGTCATAGCGTTCCCGGGCCTGGAGCACCTGTGGCATCCGGTCCTCGACCAGGGTGATCAGCAGCTGCAACTGGCGGGCGACCTGGTGGCCCAGTGGCGTCAGCGCGTAATCCACCCGAGGCGGGTTGGTCTGCTGGGCCTCGCGGTGGACGAGTCCGTCCCGCTCCAGTGCGTGCAGGGTCTGGGCCAGCATTTTTTCGCTCACCCCTGCCACCCGGCGCCGCAGTTCGTTGAAGCGGAAGGTGCCGTCGAGGAGCGCGCCCAGCGTCAGGCTGCCCCATCGGTCGGTGACGTGCTTGAGCGCGTCGCGGGACGGGCAGTCGCGCGCGAAAACGTCGAAGGCCAGGTCGTCCGTACAGCCGGAGGCGGGCTCCTCGGCCGGTTCGGCAGGGGTCTCGGTCGCCATACGGACACCATACCTGTGCGCAGCGCTAACCAGTGGGTTGCGCTTTCAAAAAGTTAGTGCTTCTCTTCTCTCATCGCCGCCCGGCATTCCCCGGCACCGACCGTCCCGGGAAGCCGTGACCTTGAGGAGAACCCGCCGTGACCAGCCCCGCCCTGCCCGCCCCCGTCGTCTCCATCGCGTACCACTCCGGCTTCGGCCACACCGCCGTACTGGCCGAGGCCGTCCGCGCCGCTGCCGCCGAGGCGGGTGCCACCGTCCACCTGATCAAGGTCGACGACATCACCGAGGCCCAGTGGGAGCAGCTCGATGCCTCCGACGCGATCGTCTTCGGTTCGCCGACCTATATGGGGACGGCCTCCGGCGCGTTCCACACCTTCGCCGAGGCGACCGCCAAGCGCTGGGCGACCCGCGCCTGGCAGGACAAGCTCGCGGCCGGCTTCACCAACTCCGCCTCCAAGAGCGGGGACAAGCTGCACACCCTGCAGTTCTTCACGGTGCTCGCCGCCCAGCACGGCATGAGCTGGGTCAGCCTCAACCTGCTCCCCGGTTGGAACGCGTCCACCGCCTCGGAGAACGACCTCAACCGGCTCGGCTTCTTCCTGGGGGCCGGCGCCCAGTCCGACAACGACCAGGGCGCCGACGGAGTCCACAAGGCCGATATCGCCACCGCTGAGCACCTCGGACGCCGCATCGCCGAGCAGGCCCGCATCTTCGCCGCGGGCCGCGCCACCCTCGCGGCCTGACCACCAGGGGTGCAAGCCCCCCCGGGCCTCACACGCGAGACGCCCGTGCCGCCCCGTGACGGATCACGGGGCGGCACGGGCGTCTCGCGCGTCCGAGGCCGGTTCACCCCGGCCGGGGAAGCTGTCTCAGAAGCCGAAGTCCTGCGTCCACCACGGGCCGCCCGACCCGAAGTGGGCGCCGACGCCGAGGGTCTTGTACTCGCAGTTGAGGATGTTCGCGCGGTGGCCGGGGCTGTTCATCCAGGAGTCCATGACGGCCTGGGCGCTGGCCTGGCCGCGGGCTATGTTCTCGCCGCCCAGGTCGCTGATGCCCGCCGCCTTGGCACGGTCCCAGGGCGTATCGCCGTCCGGGTCGGTGTGGTCGAAGAAGCCACGCCGGGCCATGTCGTCACTGAACCGCTGTGCGAGACCGGCCAATTCCTTGTCCGCCGTGACGGGGGAGCAGCCGGCCTGGGCGCGCTCCTGATTGACCAGGGACAGGACCTGCGTCTCGGCGGACGACTGGGTGTCGGGGGCCTTCGACGGAGTCGCGCTGCGTGCGGGCGCTGCCGAGGACGGCCGGTCGGTGGGCTCGGCGGACCGGTGTGCCTCGGCCTTCCCGGTGGGGGAGGTGGCCGATCGGTGCGGCGAGGGGGACTTCGAGGGGGTGGTGGGGGAGGAGGGGCGGCCGGTGCCGGGGACCGTGGGGCGGGCGCCGCCGCGGCTCGCCTGCTCCGTGGCGCGGTCGGTCGGGGTCGCCGACACGCCGCCCAGCGGCTCGGTGGCCTCCGGCAGCGCGCCGGCCCGAACGCGGTCTCCGCGGTCGCCGCTCGTCCCCCCGTCGAACTGGCCGTGGCCGGGGATCAGTCCGGAGGCGACCGCCACGGCTCCCATCGCCATCGCCGCGGACGCGCCGAGCAGTCCGGTGCGTACGGGCGCCATGCCGCGGCGCGGGGCCGCGCGATGTCCGCGGCGCCGGGCCGCGGCCGACGCGCCGGTCCGTACCGCTGTCGGAGCGTCAACAGGCCCCGCACCGGGGGCCTCGGGGGCTGGGGGAGCAGAGCGTCGATGGCGGCCCATCCGCTGTCTTCCTTCCGTCCTCAGCGTCAAGACGACTCACTCAAAAGAGTGAGTCTCGCTTGTCGGGGGACTGTACGCCACGGCGGAAGTGGCAGATGTGACCACTGAGCAATTGGCCGGTTAACGTGCACACATGAACGAAGATGTCCGTGTGACCGCGTGGGTGCGTGGTCAGGTCCAAGGCGTCGGGTTCCGTTGGTTCACCCGGGCCAACGCCCTTCGCATCGGCGAACTCGCCGGATTTGCGGTCAATCTCGGTGACGGCCGCGTCCAGGTGGTGGCCGAAGGGCCGAAGGATCACTGCGATGCGCTGCTGGACTGGCTCCGTACCGGAGACACGCCCGGACGGGTCGACGGAGTCACTGAGATATGGGACACGCCCCGCGGCGGTTACGACGGCTTCGAGATCCGCTGAGCGACCCCGCCGAAACCGTCCGTACGGCCGTCACGGACGACCTTGCGGATGCGTCTTTGTCAGCTGCTTACAGGAGATAAGGCCTGGTGGTTGCCAACTCGGCCGACCCGTGCAAGGCTGCCGCTGTACGGATGATCTCCACGCCCCCGCGGGACCTTTCTGGGGAGTCGGCGCAGCGCCCTCGCGGCCGCGCACTCTCAGGTGCCCGAGGATACGGGGTGTGATCGTGTTGACCGTCAAACCGTTTGGTGAGACTCTGGAATCCCCGCGCACCTTAGCTGTTTGGCATTGAGTACAACAGAGAATGACAAGCACCGCGGGTGCGAATCCCTCACGACCCACACCGCTTCGGTCGGTCACTCATTGTGGAGGACCATCCATCATGGCAAAGGCGCTTCTCGGTTACGTCGGCGGCTCCGACCCCCGAGTCCTCTCCGAGATGCGACGGCTTCAGCAGCGCGTTCAGGACCTTGAATCCGAACTTATTCGGATGCAGGCCGAAAACGACATGCTGTCCGCTGCCGCACGTCACGACGGCTCGATGCTCGACCTCGACGTACCCCAGGCGGAGCCCGCGCTCACCTGACCTCAACCCAAGGGCCGGTAGGGCTGCTCGCCAGCCGCTTGAGGACCGCTCTCTTCAAGATCTGCAAGGGACGCTTCGGCGTCCCTTCGTCGTTTCCCGGCTCTGCGTTCTCCGGTTCCTTTTCGCGGACCATACGGCCACTTCAGCCGTGCCGCCCCTCCCTTACCGCATGATGTGCCCTGCGCTTTCGTCAATGAAACCGAAAATGAACGGTGCGGTATACCGGGGGGCCGTACGGGCGGGTGACCGGTGCCGGAATGTTGGGGTCGCCCCCCGAGGGGCGGCCGGTAGAGTCCAACGGCGTGCATCTCAAGAGTCTGACCCTGCGAGGTTTCAAGTCCTTCGCCTCCGCCACGACGCTCCGGTTCGAGCCCGGCATCACCTGCGTCGTGGGCCCGAACGGCTCGGGCAAGTCCAATGTCGTGGACGCGCTGTCCTGGGTCATGGGCGAGCAGGGAGCCAAGTCGCTGCGCGGCGGGAAGATGGAGGACGTCATCTTCGCCGGGACGACCGGGCGGCCGCCGCTGGGCCGTGCCGAGGTCTCGCTCACGATCGACAACTCCGACGGTGCACTGCCGATCGAGTACGCCGAAGTCACCATCACCCGGATCATGTTCCGCAATGGCGGCAGCGAGTACCAGATCAACGGCGACACCTGCCGGCTGCTGGATATCCAGGAATTGCTCTCCGATTCCGGTATCGGCCGGGAGATGCATGTCATTGTCGGGCAGGGGCAGCTCGACTCCGTCCTGCATGCCGACCCGATGGGGCGCCGGGCCTTCATCGAGGAAGCCGCCGGTGTCCTCAAGCACCGCAAGCGCAAGGAAAAGGCGCTGCGGAAGCTGGAGGCGATGAAGGCCAACCTCGCCCGCGTCCAGGATCTGAACGATGAGCTACGACGCCAGCTCAAGCCGCTGGGGCGGCAGGCCGCGGTCGCCCGGCGCGCCGCCGTCATCCAGGCGGATCTGCGCGACGCCCGGCTGCGGCTGCTCGCCGACGACCTCGTCACCCTGCGCCGGGCGCTGCGCGCCGAGATCGCGGACGAGGCGGCGCTGAAGGAACGCAAACAGGCCGCCGAGGACCGGCTGCGCGACGCCCAGCGGCACGAGGCGGCCCTGGAGGAGGAAGTGCGCACCCTGACGCCACGGGTACAGCGCGCACAGCAGACCTGGCATGAGCTCACCCAGCTCGCGGAGCGGGTGCGCGGCACGATCTCACTGGCCGAGGCTCGGGTCAAGAGCGCCTCGGCGGCCCCGCCGGAGGAGCGGCACGGGCGCGACCCCGAGGACATGGAGCGCGAGGCGGCCCGGATCCGCGAGCAGGAGGCGGAACTGACGGCCGCGCTGGAGGCGGCGAGCCGGGCGCTGGAGGACACCGTCGAACACCGTGCCGGGCTGGAGCGGCAGTTGGCGGACGAGGAGCGGCGGCTGCGGGACATGGCCCGGGCCATCGCCGACCGCCGCGAGGGCCTGGCACGGCTGAGCGGGCAGGTCACCGCCGCCCGCGGCCGGGCCGCCTCGGCGCAGGCGGAGATCGGCCGGCTGGCCGAGGCCAGGGACGACGCGCGGCGCCGGGCGGCCGGCGCCCAGGAGGAGTACGAGCAGCTCAAGGCCGAGGTCGACGGGCTGGATGCGGACGACGAGGAGGTCGCCGAGCGGCACGAGGCGGCTCGCCGGGGGCTGGCGGAGGCGGAGTCCGCGCTGTCCGTCGCGCGTGAGGCGCTGACCGAGGCCGAGCGCGAGCGAGCCGCGACCGCCGCACGGCATGACGCGCTGGCGCTCGGGCTGCGCCGCAAGGACGGTACCGGCGCGCTGCTGGCCGCCGCGGACCAGCTCACCGGCCTGCTCGGTCCGGCGGCGGAACTGCTGACCGTCACCCCCGGTTTCGAGATCCCGGTGGCGGCCGCCCTGGGCGTGGCAGCGGACGCCCTCGCCGTCACCGGCCCGGGCACCGCCGCCGAGGCCATCCGGCTGCTGCGCAAACAGGACGCGGGGCGGGCGGCCATGGTGCTGGGGGGAAGTGCGAGCCGGAATGGTGCGGGGCTGGTGCCTGCGCCCGCGCGGGCTGTGGAGCCCGTGGACGCGGTGGGGCCTGCGGAGGCCGGTGGAGCCTCGGATGCCATGGAGGCGGCTGAGGCTATTCGGGTGTCGGCGTGGAGTGCGGCCGAGGGAGCCCACGGGGCCCACAGGGCTGATGCGGCTCTTGGTGCCGGCAGGGCTAATGGCGCAAATGGATTCAATGGGGATAGTCGGGCGGCGGTTGGGGCCGATGGCGGCGTGCTGGACGCCCATGAGGGCGCGGCCGGGGCGCCGGGTGCCCCCGAGTACCGGTTCCCCGGGCCCCGTTCCGAGCCCGTGCCGGCGGATGAACTGGTACGGGGGCCCGCGGAGTTGACGGCCGCCGTGGCCCGGCTGCTGCGGGACGTCGTGGTGGTCGGGACGCTGGAGGACGCCGAGGAGCTGGTGGCCGCGCGGCCGGAGCTGATGGCCGTGACCGGTGAGGGCGATCTGCTCGGGGCGCATTTCGCGCACGGCGGCTCCGCCGGTGCGCCGAGCCTGCTGGAGGTACAGGCGTCCGTCGACGAGGCGGCCGCCGAGCTGGAGGAGCTGGCGGCGCGCTGCGCGGAGCTGGCGGAGGTGCAGCGGGCCGCGGCGAAACGCCGTACGGAGTGTGCCGCGCTGGTCGAGGAGCTGGCCGAGCGGCGGCGGGCGGCGGACCGGGAGAAGTCGAAGGTCGCCGGGGACCTGGGCCGGCTCGGCGGGCAGGCGCGGGCGGCCGCGGGGGAGGCCGAGCGGTCCGACGCGGCAGCAGCCAAGGCCGAGGAGGCGCTGCTGCGGGCCACCGAGGAGGCCGAGGAACTGGCCGAGCGTCTTGCGGTGGCCGAGGAGGAGCCGGGCGTCGGCGACGAGGAGCCCGATACGTCCGTACGGGACCGGCTGGCCGCCGACGGCGCCAATGCGCGGCAGACCGAGATGGAGGCCAGGCTCCAGGCGCGGACGCACGAGGAGCGGGTGAAGGCGCTCGCCGGGCGGGCGGATGCGCTGGACCGGGGGGCGCGCGCCGAACGCGAGGCGCGGGTGCGGGCCGAGCGGCGGCGCGCGCGGCTGCGGCACGAGGCGGAGGTGGCCGGGGCGGTCGCCGCCGGTGCCCGGCAGCTGCTGGCGCATGTTGAGGTGTCGGCCGTACGCGCCGAGGAGGAGCGGGGCGCTGCGGAGCGGGCCAAGGCCGAGCGGGAGCAGGCGCTGGTGGCCGAGCGCAACCGGGGCCGGGAGCTGAAGTCCGAGCTGGACAAGCTGACGGACTCGATGCACCGCGGTGAGGTGCTGGGCGCGGAGAAGCGGCTGCGGATCGAGCAGCTGGAGACCAAGGCGCTGGAGGAGCTGGGGGTGGAGCCGGCCGGGCTGATGTCCGAGTACGGCCCCGAACAGCTCGTCCCGCCGTCGCCGGCCGCCGACGGCGAGGTACTCCCGGACGATCCGGAGCATCCGCGTAATCAGCCGGTGCCCTACGTACGGACCGAGCAGGAGAAGCGGCTCAGAGCCGCCGAGCGGGCGTATCAGCAGCTCGGGAAGGTGAATCCGCTGGCGCTGGAGGAGTTCGCCGCGCTGGAGGAGCGGCACAAGTTCCTGAGCGAGCAGCTTGAAGACTTGAAGAAGACCCGCGCCGATCTGATGCAGGTGATCAAGGAGGTCGACGAGCGGGTGGAGCAGGTCTTCACCCAGGCCTACCACGACACCGCGCGCGAGTTCGAGGGCGTCTTCGCGCGGCTCTTCCCGGGGGGCGAGGGACGGCTGGTGCTGACCGATCCGGACAACATGCTGGCGACCGGGGTGGATGTGGAGGCACGTCCTCCGGGGAAGAAGGTCAAGCGGCTGTCGCTGCTGTCGGGCGGTGAGCGGTCGCTGACCGCGGTGGCGCTGCTGGTGTCGATCTTCAAGGCGAGGCCCAGCCCGTTCTATGTGATGGACGAGGTGGAGGCCGCGCTGGACGACACCAATCTGCAGCGGCTGATCCGGATCATGGAGGAGCTGCAGGAGAGTTCCCAGCTGATCGTGATCACGCATCAGAAGCGGACGATGGAGGTCGCGGACGCGCTCTACGGGGTATCGATGCAAGGCGACGGCGTATCGAAGGTCATCAGTCAGCGGCTGCACTGACGGCGGGCGCGCAGCGCGTACGCGGCACGGCCGCGGGCCGGTATTGACCGGAATCAGTGCTTTTGGCCGCCCGCTCGGCGCCCTCCGCGATCGCCCGGAGTGTCCGACGCACCATCAGTTCACAACTTGAACGAACAGCCCCTGAAGCGACCGAGAAACAAATTCATTCCGTCCTATTGACTTCGAAACTTGAAGGCATAGTCTCTGCAACGTTGCTTTTACCTTCAAGTGGTGGGTACCCCCAACCTATGCACCACTTGTAGGGCCAGCCCCCTAACCCGGCAGCGCAGCCGGGCCACTGGAGTTCACGTTGACCAGCACCGCGCAGCCGACGGGTTCGGAAGGCCGTAAGGCCCATCCCGAGCATCTCGGCCATGTCATCTTCATCACCGCGGCTGCCGCGATGGGCGGCTTCCTCTTCGGCTATGACAGCTCCGTCATCAACGGTGCCGTCGAGGCGATCCGCGACCGCTATGACGTCGGATCCGCAGTACTCGCCCAGGTGATTGCCGTCGCGCTGATCGGCTGCGCGATCGGCGCCGCCACCGCAGGCCGGATCGCGGACCGCATAGGCCGCATCCGCGTGATGCAGATCGCCGCGGCACTGTTCACCATCAGCGCCGTCGGCTCCGCTCTGCCGTTCGCCCTCTGGGACCTGGCCTTCTGGCGGATCATCGGCGGCTTCGCGATCGGTATGGCCTCGGTCATCGGCCCGGCCTATATCGCCGAGGTCTCGCCGTCCGCCTACCGCGGCCGTCTCGGCTCGTTCCAGCAGGCCGCGATCGTCGTCGGCATCGCCGTCTCCCAGCTCGTCAACTGGGGCATCCTCAACGTCGCCGGCGGCAAGCAGCGCGGCCTCATCGCCGGCCTGGAGGCCTGGCAGTGGATGCTCGGCGTGATGGTCGTCCCGGCCGTCCTCTACGGTCTGCTCTCCTTCGCGATCCCCGAGTCGCCGCGTTACCTGATCTCCGTCGGCAAGATCTCCCATGCCAAGGAGGTGCTCGGCGAGGTCGAGGGCCACACCGTGAACCTCGACAAGCGGGTCACGGAGATCCAGGACGCGATGCGCCGTGAGCACAAGGCGTCGTTCAAGGACCTGCTCGGCAGCAAGTTCGGCTTCCTGCCGATCGTCTGGGTCGGTATCGGACTGTCGGTCTTCCAGCAACTGGTCGGCATCAACGTCGCGTTCTACTACTCCTCGGCGCTGTGGCAGTCCGTCGGGATCAACCCGAGCGCCTCGTTCTTCTACAGCTTCACGACGTCGATCATCAACATCATCGGCACCGTGATCGCGATGATCTTCGTCGACAAGATCGGCCGCCGCCCGCTGGCGCTGATCGGCTCGGTCGGTATGGCCATCGCGCTGGCCCTGGAGGCGTGGGCCTTCTCCGCCAAGACCGCGGCCGGCACCCTGCCGACCACCGAAGGCACCGTGGCCCTGATCGCCGCCCACGTCTTCGTGCTCTTCTTCGCCCTCTCCTGGGGCGTCGTGGTCTGGGTCTTCCTCGGCGAGATGTTCCCGAACAAGATCCGCGCCGCCGCGCTGGGCGTCGCCGCCTCTGCGCAGTGGATCGCCAACTGGGCCATCACGGCCAGCTTCCCGAGCCTGTCCGACTGGAACCTCTCGGGTACGTACGTCATCTACGCGGTCTTCGCCCTGCTCTCGATCCCCTTCGTGCTCAAGTTCGTGAAGGAGACGAAGGGCAAGGCGTTGGAGGAGATGGGCTAACCCCCCGCCAGTCCTCTCCTCAGTACTGGGTACTGCCCCGGGTCATCAGGGACCCCGGGCAGTACCCGTTTTTTGTGCCCGGGGCGTCGTGGCGCTTCAGGTGTCGTCGCCTTCCCGGGGTGCGCCGTCCGCCGCACGGAACGCCCTCCGGTACGCGGCCGGCGTGGTGTGCAGCGCTTGCTGGAAGCGTCGGCGGAAGTTGGTCGCCGAGGACAGGCCGACGCGCAGTGCGACCGCCTCGACGGGCAGCTCGCTCTCCTCCAACAGGGTGCGGGCGGCGGTGATGCGACGGGCCAGCAGCCATTGGCCGGGGCTGGTGCCGAGCTGGTCAGCGAACCGGCGGGCCAGGGTGCGCGAGGAGATCCGCAGCTGCCCGGCCATGTCCTCGACGGAGACGGCCTCGGACAGCCGGCCGGCCACCCACTCCAGCAGCGGGGCCAGTGAGTGCTCCATGCCGAGCGCGGGGTCCGCACGGTCCACCGGGGGCGGCACCGCGTACTGGGTCTGGCCCCCTTCGCGGTGCGGCGGCAGGACCATGTGGCGGGCGATCCGTGCGGCATGGGCCGCGCCGTGGTCGCTGCGTACGAGGTGCAGACAGAGGTCCACACCGGCGGCCGCTCCGGCGCTGGTCGCGAGGTCCCCGTGATCGATGTACAGCACCGACGGGTCCACCTCGACGCGGGGGAAACGCTCCGTGAGGTCGGCCGCCAGATTCCAGTGGGTGGTCGCCCGGCGGCCGTCCAGCAGCCCGGTCTGTGCCAGGGCGAAAGCACCGGAGCAGATGCTGACCAGCCGGGCGCCCCGCGCATGCGCGCGCCGCAGTGCCGTGCGGGCCGCGGGTGCGAGCGGTTCCCCGGGTGGTGTCCAGCCGGGGATGACGACGGTGTCCGCGGTCTCCAGCGCCGACAGGCCGGAGGTCACCAGCATGTCGTAGCCCGCCGTCGTCCGTACGGGGCCGGGCCGCGGCGTACACACCCGGAAGTCGTACGAGGCCGGCAGTCCGGGGCGCCGGGTGCCGAAGACCTCGGCGGCGCAGCCGAGTTCGAAGGTCGGCTGGGGTGGGCGGACCAGCGCCACCACGCGGTGCACGGAGTCCGGTTGCGGGTCGTGCCGCGGCGGTCCGGTCATGGCAGGAAAGTACCTCAGGACGTCATTTCTGACACTGGGGGAGCGCCGTCCCGTTCGGTGAGGGTGGAGACATGAGCGATACGGAGACGAACCGAACGACCGACACGACCGGTACGGTCACAGAGGCGGCCGCGCACCCGCCCGGGGACGGGCGGCGCGCGAGGCACGGACGGGCCGCCGGAGGCGTGGGCGGGACCGCGGGCTACGTGTGGCGCGCGGTGGACGACGCCCCGGTCAAGGAGCTGTTCCCCGGCATCCGGAGCAGGCCGCTGTGGACCGGCGGCAACGGGGCGAAGGCCCAGGTGCTGGAGATGGACCCGGGCAGCTGCTGGGAAGGCATCGATGTGCATGCACCGGGGCCCGAGGAGGTCTTCGTGGTCTCGGGGACCTTCCATGACGGGGACCGGGACCACCCGGCCGGGACCTTCCTCCATGCGCCGGCCGGCTCCTGGCACGTACCGCAGTCGGCGACGGGCTGCACCCTGTTCGTCTTCTACCCGGAAGGCTGAACCCGCCCCGGCCGTCAGTCCTTGAGACCGGGCAGCACCTGCTCGGCGAAGAGATGCAGCGAGCGCCAGCCCTCGTCGACGGGCATCCCGCCGCACAGCGGATGCAGGATCAGCGAGCCCTGCCCGCCCGCCTGCCGGGCGAGCCGCAGGCACTCGTCCGGGGTGACGACGCGGTAGACGCCCTCCTCGCGCAGCGCCGCGACGTCCTGGGCGGACGAGCGCACCGCGGAGCGGATGCCGGCGGACTGCCAGGAGGCGTACATCCGGGCCTCGTGCAGCAGATGGCCGCCGTACGCTGCCCACGTGCGGTCGGGGTCCTCGGAGACGTGCAGGAGCGAGGTCCGCTCGGGCGGCTGCAGCACCCAGCCGTCGGTGCCGAAGGCGGCGCGCTGCTCGTGGTAGTAGGCCTCCAGCTCCGGGAGGTGGGCGCTGGGGAAGAGGGGGAGCCCCAGGCGGGCCGCGCGCCGCGCCGCGGCCCGTGAGCTGCCGCCGATCAGCAGCAGCGGGTGCGGCCGGGTGTACGGGCGGGGGGTGACCTGGACCGTGCCGCCCTGGTAGAGGAACGGTTCGCCGGTCCAGGCGGACAGCACGGTCTCCAGCACCTCGTCCTGGAGCGCGCCACGGCCCCGCCAGTCCTTCCCGTGCGCCGCGTACTCCTCGGGCCGGTAGCCGAGGCCGGCGACGGTGACCAGCCGGCCGCCGCTGAGGAGGTCAAGCGAGGCGAGGTCCTCGGCCAGCCGGAGCGGGTCGTGCAGCGGGGTGATCAGCGCCGAGACGGTGACGCCGATGCGGCGGGTGGCGCCGAAGACGGCGCCCGCGAAGGTGAGCGGGGAGGGCATCCAGCCGTTGGTGGTGGCGTGGTGCTCCTCGGTCTGGACCATGGTGAAGCCGCGGTCGTCGGCGAACGTGGCCATCTCGACGGCCGCCCGGTAGCGCGCGGACAGTGTGGCGGGGGTGGGCGCGGGGTCGACGAGGTTGATGCGCAGGACCGTGACGGGCAGGGCGGGCAGGGCAGACATGGCAAACGTCCCCTTCGCCAAGGTGGTGGGCGAAGGGGACGTTAGCTGACGCAGCGTCAGATCACTAGTGGGGGGATCCGGTCCGCGGGGCGGAGCCGGGTCAGCCCGCCTCGACCGGCTGCCGGGCGTCGGCCGCCCGGTCGGCCCCGGCCGCAGGCACGGACTCCCGGGGCGCCGGCAGTACGGCGAAGACCACCGCGGCGATTGCGATCGTGGCCGCCCAGCCCAGGCCGTTCTCGCCGATCCAGGTGGTGGCCAGCGGGCCGGCGAACCACTGGACCTTGGTGAAGCACAGGCCCGCGCCGAGTGCGACCGCCCAGGCCGTCATGGCCTGCCAGCAGAAGCCGCCGGTGTACCAGTAACGGCTGGTGCGGCCGGTGTTCATCAGGCTGTCGGCGTCATAGCGCACCGCCAGCTTGCGCCGCCGGGCCATGTCGATGCCGTAGACGCCGATCCAGGCGGAGAAGGAGACCGCCAGCAGCGTCAGGAAGGCGATGAACTGGCCGATGAAGTCCTTGGCCACCAGCATCATGAACAGGCCGCCGACCAGGCTGATGACGGCATTGATGCTGACCGCGAGCGCACGCGGCAGCTTGACGCCCATGGTCTGGGCGGTGAAGCCGGCGGAGTACATCGACAGGCTGTTGATCAGCACCATGCCGACCAGCGCGGTGACCAGGTACGGCACCGCGAGCCAGCCCGGCAGGATGGTGCCGAGGAACGACATCGGGTCGGTGTTCTGGCCGGCCAGCTTCGGGTCGGAGACGGCCATCACGCCGCCCATCAACACCATCGGCAGCAGCACCAGGGCCGCGCCGGAGACGGTGGTGCCCACGATCTTCTTCCCGGACGCGGAGTGCGGGAGGTAGCGCGCGAAGTCGGGGCCGGTGGGCACCCAGCTGATACCGCCGGCCGCGATGGTGCCGATGCCCGCGATCACCATGGCGGTGGTGCCGGCCTTCTTGGCGAAGATGGCGTCCCAGTTCATCGTGGCGACCAGGTAGACCAGCACCATGATGCTGAACAGGCCGAACAGATACGTCGAGTACTTGTTGCAGACGTTGAGCGCCTTGCGGCCCAGGCCGCTCACCAGGTAGGTGACGGCCACGAAGGCGAGCAGGGTGACGACGACGAGGACGTTGTTGCTCTCGATGCCCAGCAGCAGATGCAGCACGGTCAGTACGGCATAGGCGCCGGTGACCGCGTTGATCGTTTCCCAGCCGAAGCGGGCGACCCACAGGATCGCGCCGGGGAAGTAGTTGCCGCGGACGCCGAAGGCGGCCCGGGAGAGCAGCGCGCCGGGCGCGCCGCCCCACTTGCCCGAGACCGACAGCACGCCCACCATGCCGAAGGCGACGGCCGCGGCGATCGCGGCCACCAGCAGGACCTGCCAGAAGTTCAGCCCGTTGTTGACCACGAGCGAGGCGCCCATGGTGAGCAACAACACGCTGATATTGGCGGCGACCCAGGTCGGGAAGAGCTCGCGGACGCGGCCCTGGCGTTCGTGGTCGGGAACGGGCTCGATGCCGCGGGTCTCGACGGCGCCTTCGGTTGCGGGCGTGGAAGCGGTCGTGGTGCCCATGGTGCAGGTATCTCCGTGCGGGGATCAGGAGGCACCCCCGGGGAGAGGAGGTGCAGGCAGCGTCTGTGGTGCCTGGCCGGCGATTTGGCTGCCAGGACTCTACGCGCGTTGCGCGGCCGTCGACCATCGTACTTTGATCCAACTTCTGCCGGTACGTTCCGTTGGACCCCACGACGAGAACGAGTGTCACCCACCTTCGTCGAAGGGTCCAGTCGAGCGTCTCCGACCAGGCCGGAGGCGGTACGGGCGGTCGCCGGCCGACCCGGTGGCCGGCCCGCCGCGGCAGCTCCTGCGGGTCATCGGCCGGCGGAGAGACGCATGTCCCGCCGATGGCCCGCTCGCGCCGCTTCGGGCGGTGGTGGTGACCCGGCGCCCGGCGGCGCACTGATTCAGGACACCACTCATCCAGGTTCGGCGCGTGCAGTCCCCACGGGCGGGGCGTGGCTGATACTGGAGGGGTTATGGAAACCGTGATCCTTGCCGTAGTCATCGCCGTGGTCGTGCTCGGCGCGATCAGCGGGCTCGTCGTCAGCGGCCGCAAGAAGAAGCAGCTGCCGCCGTCCCCGCCGGCTGCCCCGAAGCCCTCCGTTACCGCGCCCCCCGCCGAACCGCAGGTCGGCGAGGAGGCCGAGACCCCCCGCGACGAAGAACGTCGCACCATCGAAGAAGTCACGCTGCCCACCGCCGAGGCCCCCGTGGCCGAGGCACCGGCCGCCGAGCCCGAGGCGCCCGCCGCGCCCGAGATCGAGGTCCCCGAGCCCACCGCGGGACGGCTGGTCCGGCTGCGCGCCCGGCTCTCCCGCTCCCAGAACACCCTGGGCAAGGGCCTGCTGACCCTGCTGTCCCGCGAACACCTCGACGAAGAGACCTGGGAGGAGATCGAGGACACCCTGCTGACCGCCGACGTCGGCGTCGCCCCCACCCAGGAGCTCGTCGAGCGGCTGCGTGAGCGGGTCAAGGTCCTCGGCACCCGTACCCCCGAGGGCCTGCGCGCCCTGCTGCGCGAGGAGCTCCTCGCCCTCATCGGCACGGACGCCGACCGCACCGTGCACACCGCCAACGGCATCGGCAACGGCGGCGACGAGATCCCCGGCGTCGTCCTGGTCGTCGGCGTCAACGGCACCGGCAAGACCACCACCACCGGCAAGCTGGCCCGAGTCCTGGTCGCCGACGGCAAGTCCGTGGTCCTCGGCGCCGCCGACACCTTCCGCGCCGCGGCCGCCGATCAGCTGCAGACGTGGGGCGAGCGGGTCGGTGCCCGTACGGTCCGCGGACCCGAGGGCGGCGACCCCGCCTCGATCGCCTTCGACGCGGTGAAGGAAGGCATCGCCGAGGCCGCCGATGTCGTACTGATCGACACCGCGGGCCGACTGCACACCAAGACCGGACTGATGGACGAGCTCGGCAAGGTCAAGCGGGTCGTCGAGAAGCACGGCCCGGTCGGCGAGGTACTGCTCGTCCTGGACGCCACCACCGGCCAGAACGGCTTGGTCCAGGCCCGGGTGTTCGCCGAGGTCGTGGACATCACCGGTGTGGTGCTCACCAAGCTCGACGGCACCGCCAAGGGCGGCATCATCGTCGCCGTCCAGCGGGAGCTCGGCGTCCCCGTCAAGCTCGTCGGCCTGGGCGAGGGCGCGGACGACCTGGCGCCGTTCGAGCCGGAGGCCTTCGTCGACGCCCTGGTCGACTGAGGCCGCCGCCAGGGCGCCACGCCCGGACCGTCATCGGCCCCCGGACCCGCATATGGCGGGTAGCGGGGGCCGACGTCGTGTCCCGGGTGCCTGGCCCTCCTGAGCGCCTGCGCGGCGTCGCGGCCCGCGCGCCGCACGGCCGGGGGCGGGCCACGAACCGCCCGGACTCACCCCGCCGAGCGGTTGCAGACATACGCGAGGGTGCCCACCACCAGCCGCGCCTGCGGCGGACGGTCCGCGGTGTCCAGCGTCGGCGGGCGCAGCCAGCGCATCGGCCCGTGGCCGCCGAGGTCGGAGGGGGGCGCGGTGATGTGGTCGCCGGGGCCCAGGGAACGCAGGTCGAGCGTGGCGTCGTCCCAGCCCATCCGGTAGAGCAGATCGGGAAGTTCCTTGGCCGCCCCGGGGGCGACGAAGAACAGCGCACGGCCGGTCGGGGTCACCGCGGCCGGGCCGAGCGGCAGGCCCATCCGCTCCAGGCGCGCCAGGGCGTTGCGGCCCGCGGCCTCCGGCACGTCGAGGATGTCGAACGACCGGCCCACCGGGAGGAGGAGCGCGGCGCCCGGCGTCTCGGCCCAGGCCGCGGCGGCCGTCTCCCAGGTGGCCCCGGCCGCCAGCTCCGCGGCGAAGGCCAGCGGATGGGCGCCGGGGAAGGGGCAGTCGGCGGCGCCGCACGAGCAGTCCGTACGGCCGCCGCCCACGCGCACCGCACGGGCGCCGGGGACGACATCCCAGCCCCAGAGCCCGGTGTACTCCGCCACCGCCGTGATTTCGGTCGAGCGGGCGCGACGCCGGGAGCTGGAACGCATCTCGCGGATGCCGATCGTGAAGCCCATGCCCCCTCCAACGGGTGGTGCGTGCCAGTGGTTACGAGTCGGCGGGTTGACGACATGGTGTCCTTCACGCTCCGTCGCCGGCCCGCGGTGCCGGTGGTGTGACGTGGTGTGCCGGGTGGTGCGCTGCGTCGTACGAGCCCTTGCGCGCTTCGCTCCGCCCGGCCGTGCTCGACCTGTGTCAAGTCAATCGCGAGAGCCTGTCGGGGAGTTCATACGAAGGGGTGGCGAATGGTGGCGTTTCCGCAATCGGCCTCGCGTGAGGCGTGATCGTAGGATTACTTTCGGTGCACGAACCCCGAAGAGGCATCATTCGCACGGGTATGCCGGTGGCAACGACCGGTGGAGCACAGGCCAAAAGGTGTGGCCGGAATCCGTGGTCGGGTAGATGTACCCCGGACAGGCGTCGCAACAGGCGGCAGGCTGTGGATGGTTCGCAGCACGCACCGGGCAACAGGCGTCAAGGCAGCGATCGGGATGGGGGCTTCCAGTGGGTGGCAACGGCGGCAGTGGCGGCACCGACGCCGCCAAACAACCCAACGCACAGCTGGGTTCGTGGTTCATGCGCAGCGGCTGGTCCAAGGGGGAGCTGGCGCGCCAGGTCAACCGCCGGGCACGCCAGATGGGCGCGCATCACATCAGCACGGACACCTCCCGGGTGCGCCGCTGGCTCGACGGCGAGCAGCCGCGCGAGCCCATTCCGCGGATCCTGTCCGAGCTGTTCTCCGAGCGCTTCGGCTGTGTGGTCGGCATCGAGGAGCTGGGGCTGCGCTCCGCCCACCAGTCCCCGTCCGTCTCCGGCGTGGACCTGCCCTGGGCCGGGGCCCAAACGGTCAGCCTCATCAGCGAGTTCTCGCGCAGCGACCTGATGCTGGCGCGCCGCGGCTTCCTCGGCACCTCCCTCGCCCTCGCCGCCGGACCCGGCCTCATCGAGCCGATGCAGCGCTGGCTGGTCCCGGTGCCCGCGGGCCAGGGCGGTGCGGAGGAGCAGCCCGACCGCGTCCGGCGCCCCGCGCGGCTGTCCAAGCCGGAGCTGGATCTGCTGGAGTCGACGACCGCGATGTTCCGTCAGTGGGACGCGCAGTGCGGCGGCGGGCTGCGGCGCAAGGCCGTGGTCGGCCAGCTTCACGAGGTCACCGACCTCCTCCAGGAGCCGCAGCCGGCGGCGGTGGCCAAGCGGCTGTTCAAGGTCGCCGCCGAACTCGCCGAACTCGCCGGCTGGATGAGTTACGACATCGGGCTGCAGCCCACCGCGCAGAAGTACTTCGTGCTGGCGCTGCATGCCTCCAAGGAGGCCGGCGACCGGCCCCTGGGCTCGTACATCCTCTCCAGCATGAGCCGGCAGATGATCCACCTCGGCCGGCCCGACGACGCACTGGAGCTGATCCATCTGGCCCAGTACGGCAGCCGCGAGACGGCCACCCCGCGCACCCAGGCCATGTTGTATGCGATGGAGGCCCGCGCCTACGCCGGAATGGGCCAGCCCAGCAAGGTCAAGCGGGCCGTCCGGATGGCCGACGACACCTTCTCCGACGTCCTGCCCGGTGAGCCCGAACCGGACTGGATCCGCTTCTTCTCCGAGGCCGAGCTGAACGCCGAGAACGCCCACTCCTACCGCGATCTCGCCTATGTCGCCGGCCGCAGCCCCACCTACGCCTCGCTCGCCGAGCCCGTCATGGAGCGCGCCGTGGAGCTGTTCGGCCAGGACCCCGAGCACCAGCGGTCGTATGCGCTCAACCTGATCGGGATGGCCACCGTGCATCTGCTGCAGAAGGAGCCGGAGGCCTGCGCGGCGATGGCGCAGCAGGCCATCCCGTTCGCCCGGCAGGTCCGCTCGGAGCGGGTCAACACCCGGCTGCGCAAGACGGTGGACACCGCGGCGCGGGAATTCGGCGGTGTTGCCGAAGTGATCCGGCTCAGTGACGAGCTCACCCGCCAGCTCCCCGAATCAGCGGCGGCCGTCTGACGGCCCGCCCCTCGACTCCGGCCGCGGCCGCCGCCCCGTACAGCCCGACTCGGCTCCCCCATGCCAGGTCACGCGGGCGGCAGCCGCGGCCGGGCTCTCTTTTGCGCCTGAGCCGGCGCCGCTTTCGCGGAGGCGGTTGCTCGTGGCGGGGTTCCTCAATTGAGGGTTTCGGTGGGTTGAACGGGTGAAGTGGGAGTGACCTCGCAGTTCATCGAGGCGTAACACGGGGGCCGTCTTCGTCACTGCGGTGAAACACCCGCAAGGTTTGGCCGAAACCACGCTGCGACAACCTCATCGCGAAGTCGGCCCACCAGAAACACGCCCGCACGGGCCGCATCGACGACGAGGAGACGCCGATGCCCCCAGGCATCCTGACGCTTGCAGCAGACAAGGTGACGCTCAGCCCGGCGAACACCGGGTTCATGCTGATCTGCTCCGCACTGGTGATGATCATGACCCCCGGGCTCGCCTTCTTCTACGGCGGCATGGTCCGGGTCAAGAGCGTGCTCAACATGCTGATGATGAGCTTCATCAGCCTGGGCATCGTCACGATCCTGTGGGTCGTGTACGGCTTCGGACTCACCTTTGGCACCGACAAGGGCGGCTTCATCGGCTGGGACGGTCACTTCGCCGGACTCAGCGGCATCGGACTGACCGAGCTGTGGGGAACCAGCAGCATCCCGGTCTATGTGTTCGCTGCCTTCCAGCTGATGTTCGCGATCATCACGCCCGCCCTGATCAGCGGTGCGCTCGCCGATCGGGTGAAGTTCACCGCCTGGGCGCTGTTCATCGCCCTGTGGGTCACCATCGTGTACTTCCCGGTCGCCCACTGGGTCTGGGGCGAGGGCGGCTGGCTCTTCGAGCTGCATGTCATCGACTTCGCCGGCGGCACCGCCGTGCACATCAACGCCGGTGCCGCGGCACTTGGCGTGATCCTCGTCGTCGGCAAGCGCATCGGCTTCAAGAAGGACCCGATGCGGCCGCACAGCCTGCCCCTGGTGATGCTCGGCGCCGGACTGCTGTGGTTCGGCTGGTTCGGCTTCAACGCCGGCTCCTGGCTCGGCAACGACGACGGCATCGGCGCGGTCGCCTTCGTCAACACCCAGGTCGCCACCGCCGCCGCGATGCTCGGCTGGCTGGCGTACGAAAAGCTCCGGCACGGCTCGTTCACCACGCTCGGCGCGGCCTCCGGCGCGGTCGCCGGACTCGTCGCGATCACCCCGGCCTGCGGCGCGGTCAGCCCGCTGGGCGCCATCGCGGTCGGTGTGATCGCCGGTGTGCTGTGCGCCATGGCCGTCAATCTCAAGTACAAGTTCGGCTACGACGACTCCCTCGATGTCATCGGCGTCCACCTCGTCGGTGGTGTCGTCGGGTCGCTGCTGATCGGCCTGTTCGCCACCGGCGGGGTGCAGAGCAAGGCCAAGGGCCTGTTCTACGGCGGCGGCTTCGACCAGCTCGGCAGGCAGGCCGTCGGTGTGGTCTGTGTGCTGCTGTACTCCCTGGTCGTCTCGTACCTCCTTGCCAAGGTCATCGACCTGGTGATGGGCTTCCGGGTCGGCGAGGACGAGGAGGTCGCCGGCATCGACCAGGCCGCGCATGCGGAGACCGCGTACGACTTCGCCGGCGCGGGCGGCGGCACGGTCGGCCGCAAGGGACCGGCACTCGGCGAGGCCCTGACAAAGAAGGTGGACGCGTGAAGCTCATCACGGCAGTAATCAAGCCGCACCGGCTGGACGAGGTGAAGGACGCCCTGCAGGCATTCGGGGTGCAGGGTCTGACGCTCACCGAGGCCAGCGGCTACGGCAGGCAGCGCGGGCACACGGAGGTGTACCGCGGCGCCGAGTACACCGTCGACCTGGTGCCGAAGATCCGCATCGAGGTGCTGGTCGAGGACGCCGACGCGGAAGAGCTGATGGACGTCGTCGTCAAGGCGGCGCGCACCGGCAAGATCGGCGACGGGAAGGTCTGGAGCCTCCCGGTCGACGACGCGGTACGGGTGCGGACCGGGGAGCGGGGACCGGACGCACTGTGACGGCACCGCCGCCGTGGCGCGGCTCCGGCCCTGGAGCGGCATCCGCCGCCGGGGCCGGAGCGGACGGCCGAGCGGCGGATGGCCGCCCGCCCCGCAGCGGCCCAGACTGAAGGTGCCGGCACGACGCACGGGGAAGACGGAGACGGCGGGGGACCACACGACCGAGGAGCGCGCGCGGTGACGGAGAGCGTCGAGGAAACGGCAGGACCGGCCGGAGCACCGGGCCCGGCGCACGATCCCGTGCCCGCCCCGGAAGGCGGCTACCCAGCGGCCCGGCTGCGGCTCCTCCAGGACGAGGCGGCCATCGGACCCGACCGGCGTGCCGCCCTCGCCCGGCTGACCGACGACTGGCTGGCGGACCTGCTGAACCGGCACACCACCGCCGCCGGACTGTCCGGGACCGCCCTGGTCGCCGTCGGCGGCTACGGCCGCGGTGAACTCTCCCCGCGCAGCGATCTCGACCTGCTTCTGCTGCACGACGGCCGCGCCGACGCCGGCGACCTCGCCGCGCTCGCCGACCACCTCTGGTACCCCGTCTGGGACCTCGGTATGGCCCTCGACCACTCCGTACGCACCCCCGCCGAGGCCCGTAAAGCGGCCCACGGGGACCTGAAGGTGCAGCTGGGCCTGCTCGACGCCCGCCACCTGGCCGGCGACCCGGAACTGACCGGCGCGCTGCGCACCGCCGCGTACACCGACTGGCGCGAAAGCGCCCCCAAGCGGCTCCCGGAACTCCACGACCTGTGCCAGGAGCGCGCCGAGCGGCAGGGCGAACTCCAATACCTGCTCGAACCCGACCTCAAGGAGGCCAGGGGCGGGCTCCGGGACGCCACCGCGCTGCGTGCGGTCGCTGCCTCCTGGCTCGCCGACGCCCCGCGCGGCGGTCTCGAAGCCGCCCGCACCCGGCTGCTCGACACCCGCGACGCGCTCCATCTGACCACCGGCCGCGCCACCGACCGGCTCTCCCTCCAGGAACAGGACCAGGTCGCCGGCGCCCTCGGCATGCTGGACGCGGACGCCCTGCTGCGGCAGACCTACGAATCCGCCCGCACCATCTCCTACGCGGCCGATGTCACCTGGCGCGAGGTCGGCCGGGTGCTGCGCGCCCGCTCCGTCAAACCCATGCTGCGCGGACTGCTGCACGGCCGTACCGCGGGCAAGGGCGAGCGCTCCCCGCTCGCCGAGGGCGTCGTCGAACTCGACGGCGAGGCGGTGCTGGCCCGTACGGCACGCCCCGAGCGGGACCCGGTGCTGGTGCTGCGCGCCGCGGCCGCCGCCGCCCAGGCCGGGCTGCCGCTGGCCACCCACAGCATCCGCCGGTGCGCCACGGCCACCGCCACCCGGCCGCTGCCCGTGCCGTGGCCCGCCGAGGCCCGCGAGCAGCTGGTGACGCTGCTGGGCGCGGGCATGCACACCGTGCCCGTATGGGAGGCCCTGGAGGCCGAGGGCATCATCACGCGGCTGCTGCCCGACTGGGAGCGCGTCCGCTGCCGCCCCCAGCGCAACCCCGTCCACACCTGGACCGTGGACCGCCATCTCGTCGAGACCGCCGTACGGGCCTCCGCGCTGACCCGCCGGGTGCACCGCCCCGACCTGCTGCTGATCGCCGCCCTGCTGCACGACATCGGCAAGGGCTGGCCCGGCGACCACTCGGTGGCCGGCGAGACCATCGCCCACGATGTGGCGGCCCGGCTCGGCTTCGGTGCCCGCGACACCGCGGTGATCGCCACCCTCGTACGGCACCATCTGCTGCTCATCGAGACCGCCACCCGGCGCGATCTGGACGACCCGGCGACCGTCGGCGCGGTCGCCGAGGCGGTCGGCACCACCGGCACCCTGGAGCTGCTGCATGCCCTGACCGAGGCCGACGCCCTGGCCACCGGGCCCGCCGCCTGGAGCGCCTGGCGCGGTGGACTCGTCGCCGACCTGGTCAAACGGGTCGCCGCGCGGCTCGCGGGGGAACCCGAAACGGAGGTACGGGACGCCGATGAGCCGACCGCGGAGCAGGAGCGGCTGGCGATCGAGGCCCGGCTCACCGGCGGCCCGGTCCTGGCACTGCACGCGCGCTCCGAACACCCCACCGGGGACGGGGACGGGGACGAGGCGCCCGCCCAGGAGCCGGTCGGCGTGGAACTGCTCATCGCCGTGCCGGACCAGCCGGGCGTCCTTGCCGCCGCGGCCGGTGTGCTGGCCCTGCACCGGCTCACCGTCCGCGCCGCCGATCTGCTGCTGCTCGACCCCCTCGACGAGGGCCCGGTCCTGCTGCTGAGCTGGCGGGTGGCCGCCGAATACGGCTCACTGCCACGCTCGGACCGGCTGCGCGCCGACCTGGTCCGCGCCCTGGACGGCTCCCTCGACATCCCCACCCGTCTCGCCGAGCGCGAACGCGCCTACGCCCGCCGCGCACGGGCCGTGCTCGCCCCGCCGCCCCGGGTCACCGTGGCCGCGGGCAGCTCCCGCACCGCGACCGTCATCGAGGTCCGTGCCCAGGACGCACACGGCCTGCTGCACCGCATCGGCCGCGCCCTGGAGCAGGCCGGCGTCGCCGTCCGCAGCGCCCACATCAGCACCCTGGGCGCGAACGCGGTGGATGCGTTCTATGTCACGGGGGCGGACGGGGAGCCGCTGGCCGACGGTGCGGCCCATGAGGTGGCCACGGCCGTGGAGCGCGCCCTGCAGTAGTGGCCGGGAACAGGGCAGGACCGGTTCGCTTGCGCAGCCGGATACCCTAGAAGCCGACTGCACCCCGCCCCCGACCCCGAGGATCGACGACCGCCGTGTTCGATACGCTTTCCGACCGCTTGGCGAGTACTTTCAAAAACCTCCGGGGCAAGGGCCGCCTGAGCGAGGCGGACATCGACGCCACGGCGCGCGAGATCCGCATCGCGCTGCTCGAGGCGGATGTCGCCCTCCCCGTCGTCCGGGCCTTCATCAAGCAGGTCAAGGAGCGTGCCACCGGCTCTGAGGTCTCCCAGGCGCTGAACCCCGCCCAGCAGGTCATCAAGATCGTCAACGAGGAGCTCGTCGGCATCCTCGGCGGTGAGACCCGCCGGCTGCGGCTCGCCAAGACGCCCCCGACCGTGATCATGCTGGCCGGTCTGCAGGGTGCCGGTAAGACCACCCTCGCCGGAAAGCTCGGCCGCTGGCTCAAGACGCAGGGCCACGCCCCGCTGCTGGTCGCCTGTGACCTCCAGCGCCCCAACGCCGTCAACCAGCTGCAGGTCGTCTCGGAGCGAGCGGAGGTCGCCTTCTACGGCCCCCAGCCGGGCAACGGCGTCGGCGACCCGGTCCAGGTGGCCAAGGACTCGATCGAGTACGCGCGGACCAAGCAGCACGACGTCGTCATCGTCGACACCGCCGGCCGGCTGGGCATCGACCAGGAGCTGATGCAGCAGGCCGCGGACATCCGCGACGCGGTCAGCCCCGACGAGGTCCTCTTCGTCGTCGACGCGATGATCGGCCAGGACGCGGTCAACACCGCCGAGGCGTTCCGCGACGGCGTCGGCTTCGACGGTGTGGTGCTCTCCAAGCTCGACGGCGACGCCCGCGGTGGTGCGGCGCTGTCCATCGCGCACGTCACCGGCAAGCAGATCATGTTCGCCTCCAACGGCGAGAAGCTGGACGACTTCGACGCGTTCCACCCGGACCGCATGGCGTCCCGCATCCTCGGCATGGGCGACATGCTCTCGCTCATCGAGAAGGCCGAGCAGACCTTCAGCCAGGCCGAGGCCGAGAAGATGGCGGCCAAGCTGGCGAAGGGCCCCAAGGAGTTCACCCTCGACGACTTCCTGGCCCAGATGGAGCAGGTCCGCAAGATGGGCTCCATCTCCAAGCTGCTCGGCATGCTGCCCGGCATGGGGCAGATGAAGGACCAGATCAACAACCTCGACGAGCGTGAGGTCGACCGCACGGCCGCCATCATCAAGTCGATGACCCCGGCCGAGCGCCAGGAGCCGACGATCATCAACGGCTCGCGTCGGGCCCGTATCGCCAAGGGTTCCGGTGTCGACGTCAGCGCGGTCAAGGGCCTGGTCGAGCGGTTCTTCGATGCCCGCAAGATGATGTCCAAGATGGCCCAGGGCGGCGGCATGCCCGGGATGCCCGGCATGCCGGGGATGCCTGGCATGGGCGGTGGCGCTCGGAAGAAGAAGCAGGTCAAGCAGGCCAAGGGCAAGCGCAAGAGCGGTAACCCGATGAAGCGCAAGGCCGATGAGGAGGCCGCGGCAGCGCGCCGCGAGGCCGCCCAGTCCGGCAACCCGCTGGGCCTGCCGCAGGACGGCCAGGACCCGCAGAACTTCGAACTCCCCGAGGAATTCAAGAAGTTCATGGGCTGAGCCACCACAGCTTCGGCTCACGAGCCCCTGACCGCCGTTGGGCGGTTGGGGGCTTGTTCGGTTGCGGGGGGGGGGGAGGGGTGCTGCTGGTCCCCGGAGCCGAGGGTGTTGCTGGTCCCCGGAGCCGAGGGGGCTGCTGGTCCCCGGAACCGACCGTCTACACCCGCCCACCCCCCGAAGGGGGGTGGGCGGCGGGGAAAAACAAAAGGTGCGGGGTGGGCGGCGGGGTAGGGGGACGCTCGCGGCGGTTCATGCGGTTGGTGCGGTTCATGTTCATGCGGTTGGTGCGGGTCGAGTCGAGCAGCGAGCAGTTCATGCGGTTCCGGCCCACCGGCGGGCCCCGCCTCGACGGGGCCCCACCGCTCCCCGACGGCCCCGCCGGGCGCCCCTGACCGCCCGCCCTCACCCACTCCGGCTGCCCTCACCCCTCCGCAACAGCCCGCCCCCAAGGGTCATAACACCCCGTCAACTCCGGTTCCCCGTCCGCCAGGCCGGACACCACCGCGACCGTGCTGCGGGTGGCGAAAACCTGGGTGCGGAAGGCCAGCAGGGCGGTATCGCCGGGCCGTGCATCGCCGGGAGCCAGCAGCCGGTAGTAGTCGATGTTCTCGGGCGGGGCGCCCTGCACCGCGAGGCGCGCGCCGGTGCGCGGGATCAGCGCGGAGCGGATGGCGGCCCGCGGGTAGAAACCGCCGCCGAACAGCGCAGGCCGGCCGTCGGCGAGGACATGCGCGACCTCACTCACGTACACATAGCCGGGCGTCTCCGGCTGCCGCGGCCCGGCGGCGTGCAGGGGAGTGGTGCCGGTCAGCGCGTGCCCCGGCTCACCGTGCGTGGCGCCGAGCCGGGCCAGCAGCGGCAGGCTCGCCATCGACGTGACGCCGGGGGCGCTCAGCAGCAGCCCGGCCGGGTCGATCCCCCTCCGCTCGGCGAGCAACTCCCGCGCCGTACGGGCCATGGCGAGGTTCGGGGTGGCCAGTGGCCGGCCGGTACCGGGGTCGCACCGCAGACACGGGAACGCCGTCACGCCCGCGACGCGTACGCCCGGCAGCCGCTCCGCCGCGTCGGCGAACGCCTCGATCCCGGCCGGCGGCACCCCGCCCTCCTGCCCCGGATACCCCGCGCCGGGCGCCCCCTCGATACGTACGAGGATGTCCTGGACGCGGCCGAGCCGGCCGGCCGCCTCCGAGACGGCACGGGCGTTGGCGAGGTCGTAGACGGTGACCGCCTCCGGGCGCCAGGCCAGCATCTCGGGCAGCGCACGATGGGGGATCTGCACCAGATGACCGAGGTTCCCGGCCCGTGCGCCCGCCGTGTGCAGCACCCGCGCCTCGGGCGGATCGATGGCGGCGAAGCGCGGGATGTGGCGGGCGATGGCCTGGATCAGCTCCGGATTGCGGCCGAGCTGTTTGACCACGAACCAGAGGGAGAGCCCCAGCCGGCCGGCCTCCTCGGCCAGCAGCGCGGCGTTGGCGGTCACCGCGTCCAGATCCATGACATAGGTGTCGGGCGGGATGGCTCCGCTCCGGTGCAGCTCGGTCGCACAGGCGACCAGCCGGGGATTGCGGGCGAGGACGGCGTCGAGAAACACGGTCAGTCCTCCGGGCGGGGCGCGGGGTGTGCTTCGCGGGCCGGCCGGCGCGTGTCCGCGTTGCCTCCGCCCGCGTCGTGGCGTTCCGCGCCGCGGCCCTCCCCGCCGTACCGCAGGTCCGTCAGCGCCCTCCGCAGGATGTCCAGTACGAGGTCCGCGCCGGCCCGCATGGGGTTGATCCGTACGGCCCAGTCGGCGAGTTCGGGGGCGTCGGCCAGCGCGGAGCCGGACAGGCGGTAGAAGAGCGGGGCGATCTCGTAGCGGGAGTTGGCGCCGACCGGGTACGGGGCGGCGCCGTGCCGTGCGGCGGCGGCCGGCAGCGCGCGGGCCAGCGGGCGGGCCAGGCGCACCAGCACACACCGGTCCTGCGCGTTGGCGAGCGCGGCCTCGGCGACGCCCGGCACCTCACCGGCCGTCAGCCGCCCGGCGACCTCGGCCGCCACCTGCGACTGCACCGCCCACATCACCGGTACATGGGTCAGCGCGCGCAAGGCGTCCAGCGCCTGGTGTCCCTGAACCTGTCCGCCGCCCGAGTAGTTGTCCCGGTGCACCCGCGCCACCAGGTCCGCCTCGCCCACCACGGCGCCGACGCCCTCCGGGCCGTGCAGCTTGAACAGCGAGAAGCAGGAGGCGTCGGCGCCCAGTTCGACCCCGCAGTGCGGGACCCGCAGCGCCGCATAGTTGTCGTCCACGACGGTGCGCACGCCCGCGGTCCGGCAGGCCGCCAGCACCGCGCTCAGGTCGTAGGAGTCTCCGAGGCGCTGCCGGGTGTGCTGGACGTACGCCCGGCGGAAGTCCCCCGAGGCCAGGGCGCGGGCCGGCTCCCGCGGATCGTTGAAGTCCGCTTCGACGGTCCGTATGCCCAGGCCGCGCAGGGTGTGGGCGGTGGTGCGGTAGACCGGCGCGCGGTGGATCAGCAGCCGATCGCCCGCATCCAGGACGGCGGCGAGCGCGGCCCGGATGGCGCCGGTGCCCGCGCCCTGCACCAGCGCCGCGGCCTCGGCCCCGAAGAAGTCGGCGAGCACCGCCTCGACCCGGGCGGTGGTACGCGGGCGGCCGAGCCCCGGCAGCACTCCGGCGTCCGCCGCGAAGAGCTGGGGCCCTTCGAAGTGCCGGGCGGTGCACTCCAGCAGCCGGAACTGCCGGGCCAGGGCGTCGGTCACGGTGACGGCCGGGAGGGGGAAGGTCCGGGGCAGCCGCACGCTCATTCCGGGGCGCCTTCCGGCGGGCGGCTGCCGGCAGCCGGCGGCCCGCCGTCCGCGCCGTCCCGCCCGGTGAGAAACCGCAGCGGATTGCGTCGCGTCAGCCGGTCGATCAGCTCCTCGTCCAGGCCGGCCGCCCGCAGCCGCGGCAGAAAGGACCGGAACAGATGCCCGTAGCCCATACCGCCCTCGCTGACCAGGTAGCCGTGGCGGGAGACATCGCAGCTGAGCAGCACGCGGTCGGCGTGTCCGGACTCCAGGAGCGCCAGCAGCAGCCGCAGCCGCACCCGGTCGCTCTGGTAGCTCTCCTTGCCGACGGTGTCGAACGCGATGTACGCACCGGCCGCCGCCAGCTCCCGGTGCACGGCCGGATCGTCGAGCAGGTCCTGGTGGCCGATGCTGACGCGGTGCGGCGGCAGCCCGGCCGCCGTCAGCAGCTCCAGCTGGGCCAGGCCGCCGCGGCCGAACTGGGCATGGGTGGCCACCGACAGACCGGTCGCCGTGGCGGCGAGTGCCGCCGCGGTCAGCGTGCGGGCCTCCGGCTCGCTCGGCAGATCGCCGTGGCTGCCGACCTCGCCGATCACCCCGGGACGGATCCCGGAGCCACCGCAGCCGCGCTCGATCTCCCCGACCAGGGTCCTGGCCAGCTGCTCGGCGCTGGTGCGGCTCAGTTCCGCGGGGTGGAACGGCTCGTAGTACCAGCCGGTCGCCGCGATGACGGCGACCCTCGAATCCGCGGCGATCCGGGCCATCGAGGCCACATCGCGCCCCATGCCCCGGCAGGTGAGTTCGATGACCAGGGAGAGCCCGAACTCGGCGCGCAGCGACGCCAGTTCCTCGGTGATCGCGGCCCGGTGCCCGGGGGTCAGGGTCGCCGCGCTGTCGGCGCCCCGGGTCAGATCGAGCGCCAGATGCTCATGGGCGAGCACCGGTCCGCGCACGGCGGATGCGGGCAGCGAGCCCGAGACGGTTTGCAGCAGATCGTTCATCAGTGCCTTCCCGGCCGCCCGGCGCGGCCGAACCCCGTCCGGGCGCGAACCCGTCAGGAGGTGAGAGGGGTGAACAGGTCCAGCCAGTACAGGACGTTGAGCAGGACGCCGCCGACGACGACCGCGGCGGGCCCCGCGGCCGTGCGGACCACGACCCGCCCCATCGCCTCGTTCAGCAGGTACAGCCCCCCGACGAGCAGGATGCCCAGCCCGCCGCCCATCGCCTGGGCGGCCAGCAACGAGCCGAAGAGCAGGGCAAGTTGCAATGTCGCGCCGATCGCGCCGCGCAGTTGCTCGGAGGAGTCGCGTACGGACGGCAGCCCGCCGAGCGCCCGGCCGATCCCGCTGAGCGCCAGCACCTCGACGCCGAAGACCAGCGCCCCGCACACCAGCGCCCACCACGGGCTCGGCAGCAGATAGCCGATCGGATAGACGAAGGTGAAGCCCGCGATGCCGTACGCACCGGAGGCCAGCGCGGTGGTGGCGATGAGCGGCAGGAACCCGAAGGCGCGGTAGAAGTCGACCTGCGCCGCCTCCGCGGACCGTCCCTTCGCGATCAGAAAGCTCGTCGCCTCACCGCCGCCGAATATGTGCAGCTGCGCCAGCAGACACACCCCGGCGCCCAGTGCCATGAACAGCGGCAGATGGCGGCGCAGCCGGGCCGCGCTCGCGCTGAACAGCGACACCATGGGGTCGTCGTCCGGCACCGCAGGCCGCTCCTCCGCCGCCTGTGCCCGCTCTTCCGCCGCCTGTGCCCGCTCCGTACGACGCTGCCGCAGATCCTTGGCGACCGCGAAGCCGATCAGCAGCAGTACCCCGGCGGCCATCGCCGGCGCCCCGGCGAACACCTTCGGCCACAGCTTCATCGTGACGACGACGAGCGCGAGCTCCACGACGCCCGCCACCGCACCCGGCAGCCTGCCGAACTGCTTGCTGATCGCCAGCACCGGGAACAGCGTGAAGAGGAACAGGATCGGCGTCGACATCTGCTGCATGGCCGTCAGAAAATCGACCGGCAGCTTGTGCGCCATCTCGTTGGCGCCCTTGAGCCCGAAGACCACCACCGCGCCCCAGGCCCCGCCGAGCACCGGCGCGAGCCACTTCTTCGGCGCGAGAATGCCCAGCAGATCGGTCGGCAGGAACACCAGCCAGGGGTTGAGCACGCCCGATGACAGTGCCATCGGCGCGCCCAGACCGAAGATGAACCCGGCCGACAGCCCGAAGGAGACCGCACCGGTCGCATTGCGGGTGGTCCGCCCCTGTATGAAGTCCAGCATGAACGGCCGTACGCCGTCGTTGAACACCGCCAGCGCCAGATGCGCCAGGTACGCGGTCAGCGCGCACAGCGCGATGACGGTCAGCTGCCCGGCCGTCGAGAAGTCGAGCGCACCGGCCGCGGCAGCCGGACCCGGGTGCGCGGCGGCGGGGAGGGCGCCCATGGGTCAGTCCGTACGGGCGGCGATGGCGCGGGCGAGTACGGGGGTGACGGCGTCCATCTGGTCGAGGGCGTACCCGAACACCCTCTTGCCCTCGTCGAGCAGCACCTCGGTCTGCTCCGTGGTGGGCACCGACCGCCCGAAGGTGTGGCAGACGGCCGCGCCCAGCAGTCCGACCAGCACACCGAGCGAGGCCCCGGCCCCGGTGTGGCAGGTGCCGAGGAAGTAGTCGGCCCGCCCGGCCCGCAGCTGCACCGCCGCGTCCATGTCGTTGCTGACGGCGATCTCGACGCCCGGCAGCCCGAGCCCGGTCACTCGGCCGGCGACCTCGGACTTGCCGAGGCCACCGGTGAGGATCTTGGTCATGGGGTGTCCCTTCGCGGTCGGGCCGCGGGCACCGCCGGGCCCCCGCGCCATACGGCCAGATGCAGCGCCAGGAAGTTGACCTCCGAGCCGGAGAGCATCGCACCCAGCTCGCGCTGTGCCCGTACGGCGACGGCGCGGGCCCGGGCCAGCGCCTCGGGATGGGCCGCGAGCTCCACGGCCACCGCCGCATCCGTACGGAACGCCTCGACGGTCTCGCCGTCCAGCAGCCTGGTCAGCGCCATCAGCAGATGACTGGTCAGCATCCCCGCGCTGTCCTCGGTGACCGGCCGTCCCTCGGCGGCCAGTGCCTCCAGCTCGGCCGTCACGAACGCGGCGACCTGCGGCCGCACCTGCCCGCTGTCGCGGAAGAGCCGGATGCGCCGGGCGAGCCGGGATTCCATGGGCGGCCGTCCTTCCCTCGAAGGCAACAGTAACCAGGATTCTGGATTTTGCTCCCTAACGTGCCGTCACTTTTTGCCCGGCGGCCGAGGCTGTCCCCACTCGCTCCGCAGGCCAACGGCGCCTGCGGCCGGGCCGGGTGAACGGACCGGTCCGGGGGCTGTCGGCCCCGCCGGTGCGCGGCCGGGCCTCAGTACGCCGGAACGCGCTCGCCCCGCAGCACCTCGCCCTGCACGGCCGTGACCGTCGACAGCTTCACCGCATCCCGTACGGCCGCCAGCGCCCCGGCCCCCGCCTCCCCCGTACGGCCTATCAGCGCGGCGCTCGCATGGCGCACCGCCAGATCGCGGGTGAGCTCGTCGCCCAGCGGCAACACCTGCATCTCCGGGACCGGTTGACCCGATACCAGTCCCGGTACCTCGTCGAGGTTCCACACCGTGGCATCGGCCCGGCCCTGCGCCAGCTCCTCCCAGGGCTGCAGGGAGGAACACGGCACCCACTCCACGTCCGCACGGTGCCCGAAGACCCGCTCGGTGAGCGTCCGCTGATCCTCCGACGCGTCGTCGACGGCGATCCGCAGACCGGGGGAGCCGAGCGTGACCCCGGGCCGCAACAGCAGGCCGTGCTCGCCGGCGTAGGTGGCCGGGCCCAGATCGGCGATCAGCTCGACGGGCTGCCGCCCGATCAGCCGGTCGGCGGCGAAGCGGGACAGCACCGCCAGCTCGGCCCTGCCCTCGGCCAGCGCCGCGACCCGGGCGGCCGCGCCCCGCAGGAAGGTGAGCGCGAACGGTGCGCCAGCCTCCTCGAATGCCGTCCGCAGCCCCGTCGCGAGTCCTTCGAATCGCAGGGAGTGCGGCAGCGGCATCACGGCCGGCACCGTGCCGAGGCCGGACAGACGCCACAGGGCGGCGCGGTCCGACCCGACGAGGAAGGTGCCGAGATGCCCCCGGGCGACGGTCTTGATCGCGCCCGCCTCCTCCAGGAGCCGGAGCGCTGCCTGCACCGTGCCGTTGCCCACCCCCAGCCGCTCGGCGAAGTCGCGGACCCGCGGCAGCCGCGTCCCCGCGCCGTCGGCGCCCTGCCGGATCAGCAGGGCCGCCAACTGCCGGGCGGCGTGCCCGTTGCGGGTCAGGAGCCGCTCGTCGAGGCCGCCGGGGCCATGGATGCCGTTCACACAAATGACAGTAAACAGGATCCTGGATACTGCCAAACGCCCGCCGGACGCCCACCCCGGGCCTGCCGCCGGCCCCGCGCTACCGCGTCCGCGCGATCAGATAGCGGAAGACATTCGGCATCCACACCGTCCCGTCCGCCCGCTGGTACGGATGCAGCGCCTCCGCGAGCTCCTTCTCCACCTGACGCTGCTCGGCCGCCTCCAGCGCCGCATCGAACAGCCCCGTCGACAACAGCCCGCGCACCGCACTCGCCAGATCGGCGTACCCGAACGGGCAGGCCACCCGGCCCGAACCATCGGGCCGCAGCCCGGCCCGCTCCGCCAGCTCCTCCAGATCGTCCCGGCCGCTGGGCCGCCATCCCGTGGAGCCGACGGCATAGCCGCCCGGTGGATCGGCCGGCGGCTGCGCCACCCGCAGCACCCCGGCCGTGGCACACCGCTCCACCGGGCCCCAGCCGCCCAGCACCACCGCACTGCCGCGCTCCGCCAGCCCGGCCGCCGCGGTGAGCGACGCCGTCAGCCCCTCGACCGTGCTCACACAGCCCACCGGGTGGAACGCCGTGACCACATTGAAGGCGGCGTCCTCGGGCGCCGCGTCCTCCAGACCGCCGCAGACCAGCCGGGTGTGCTCCGGCATACCGTCCGGCGTGAGCCGCTCACGCGCCAGCTCCAGCCGGGACTCGTCCACATCGACCCCACTGACCTGCGCGCCCCGCGCCGCCGCGAGCAGCAGCGCCAGACCGGAGCCACAGCCGAGCCCCAGCAGACGGGTACCGGGACCGATCCCCAAACGGTCGTACGCGGCTTCGTACAGCGGCACCAGCATCCGCTCCTGGATCTCGGCCCAGTCACGGGTGCGCGCCCGTGACCGGGCCGGAACGGGCGGGTCGTCGCAGCGCATGGATCCGGACTGCGGAAGCTGGTGCCGCACGAGCGTGGGTGACATCGCTAGCGCCCCTATTCGCCGAGAACCCGAAGCTGCTCCGTACCGATCGCCCCCGTGATTCGCGCGTGGTGCGCCCCCCGCGATCCAGACAACTGCGCATTCGTCCGGGCGTCCAGGGGGTGCGCCGGGGTTGTCTCCCGAGCGCCCCCGTGTGCGCCGGGCCCGCTCCCTGGAGCGCCGTTCCAGGGTGCCCCGGCCCGCGCCGTTCCGCCACGGCAGCGCCCGCCACCCGGACGCTCCCCGCCCCCCGGGGTGCCGGTCGGCCACCCGCCTCCACCGGCCCCTACGGTGGGACAGGAGCCGGTTCCGCCGGGCACAGGCGGCCCCCGTACGATCACCGCGGTGATCGTTGCCCCGGTATACGACCGGCTACGCCATGCGGCGTACGCGGGGATACGTACCGGCTTGAGGGCTGCTGGGCGCCTTCTGTGCAGATCTGCGCACCCGCCCCCGGCACGACTCATGACCGGAAACTGACTGGTACGTGCAAATTATTTGGGATGCCCCGGAATCGGAACACTGGGCAACCCCGGCTCGTTGTTACGACGTGAGCACGACACCGCCTGTCCTCGCCGCCGAACTGGCGCTCGCCTGGGCCGATATTCAACGGCACCACCCCGAGCTGCCGGACCTGGCCGCGCCCGAGTCCCTGATCGGAGAGTCCTCGTCCGCCTGTGGCGCCGAACTCTCCTTCGAACGGCTGCTCCATGAGGCAGTCCACGGCATCGCCGCCGCCCGCGGCGTCCGCGACACCTCCCGCGCAGGCCGCTACCACAACCGCCGCTTCCTGGCGATCGCCGAGGAGCTGGGCCTGGACCATGTCGACGAGCCGCACTCCAGCAGCGGCTTCTCCCTGGTCACGCTCAACCCCGAGGCCAGGAGGCGCTACCGCACCACCATCGAACGACTGGCCAGAGCGCTGAAGGCGCACACCGTCGCCACCGCCACCGACACCGCCCGCAGCTTCCGGGGCCCGGCCGCCCGGCACGGCTCCTCCGGAGGGGGCGTCCGCGTCAAGGCCGTCTGTGACTGCGGGCGCAACGTCCGCGTCGTACCGTCCGTGCTCGCCCAGGCGCCGATCGTCTGCGGTGGCTGCGGAAAGCCCTTCCGTATCCCCGAGGTGGCCGCGGTCGGCTGACCCATGGGCGTGTGGCACAATGGCTAGCTGTACTCGACAGTCGCACAGGACCCCTCTCTCCTCCGGCTGACGCGTCCATCGGGCACCCCGAGTACCGCAACCCCACGTGGCATCCCGTTGTGCCCCACCACGTCAAGACCAGGAGACACCACTCCCGTGGCAGTCAAGATCAAGCTGAAGCGTCTGGGCAAGATCCGCGCGCCTCACTACCGCATCGTCATCGCCGACTCCCGTACCCGCCGTGACGGCCGGGCCATCGAGGAGATCGGCCTGTACCACCCGGTGCAGAACCCCTCGCGCATCGAGGTCGACTCCGAGCGTGTCCAGTACTGGCTGGGTGTCGGCGCGCAGCCGACCGAGCCCGTCACGGCCATCCTCAAGGTCACCGGCGACTGGCAGAAGTTCAAGGGCCTGCCCGCCCCGGCGCCGATGAAGGTCGCCGAGCCGAAGGCCGACAAGCGCGCCCTCTTCGAGGCCGCTGCCAAGGACTCCGGCAATGAGCCGAAGGGTGAGGCCATCACCCCGAAGGCGAAGAAGGCTGACAAGAAGGCGGACGAGGCTGCGGCCGAGTCCACCTCCGAGTCGACCGAGGCCTGAGCATGCTCGAGGAAGCCCTCGAGCACCTCGTCAAGGGCATCGTCGACAACCCCGATGACGTGCAGGTAGCCTCGCGCACCCTGCGCCGCGGGCGCGTGCTCGAGGTCCGGGTCCACCCCGACGACCTCGGCAAGGTGATCGGCCGCAACGGCCGTACCGCCCGCGCTCTGCGGACCGTCGTGGGCGCCATCGGCGGCCGTGGCATCCGCGTCGACCTCGTCGACGTGGACCAGGTCCGCTGACAAGTTGAACACCGGCTCGGGCCGGGGAGGGCTTCTGGCCCGCCCCGGCCCGCAGTCGTCTACGGAGACCTGCCGTAGGCACACGCAAGGGAGAAAACAGCGTGCAGTTGGTAGTGGCACGGATCGGCCGCGCCCACGGCATCAAGGGTGAGGTCACGGTAGAGGTACGCACCGACGAGCCCGAACTGCGGCTCGCCCCGGGCGCCGTCCTCGCCACCGAACCGTCCTCCGTCGGACCGCTCACCATCGCGACCGGCCGGGTGCACAGCGGCCGGCTGCTGCTGCGCTTCGAGGGTGTCGCGGACCGTACGGCCGCCGAGGCGCTGCGCAACACCCTGCTGATCGCGGAGGTCGACCCCGAGGAAGTCCCCGAGGACCCCGAGGAGTTCTACGACCACCAGCTGATCGACCTCGATGTCGTCACCCGCGCCGGCGCCGCCGTCGGACGGATCTCCGAGATCTCCCATCTGCCCTACCAGGACCTGCTGGTCGTCCAGCGGCCCGACGGCAGCGAGGTGTTGATCCCGTTCGTCTCCGAAATCGTCCCGGAGATCGACCTGGAGGAGCAGCGCGCCGTCGTCGACCCGCCGCCCGGCCTCCTCGACGACAGTCAGGCGGAGATCGCCAGCAGCCGCGAGGACAGCTGATGCGGCTCGATGTCGTCACGATCTTCCCGGAGTACCTCGAACCGCTGAACGTCTCCCTCGTCGGCAAGGCCCGCGCCCGCGGACAGCTCGATGTGCGCATCCACGACCTGCGGGAATGGGCCCACGACAAGCACAACACCGTCGACGACACCCCGTACGGCGGCGGCCCGGGCATGGTCATGAAGCCCGAGCCGTGGGGTGAGGCGCTCGATCAGATCCTCGCGTCCGGTGAGGGCGCACCGGTGATCGTCGTCCCCACCCCGAGCGGTGCCCCGTTCACCCAGCAGCTCGCCGTCGAACTCTCGGCCAAGCCCTGGCTGGTGTTCACCCCGGCCCGCTACGAAGGCATCGACCGCCGCGTCATCGAGGAGTACGGCGACCGCGTCGATGTCCGCGAGGTCTCCATCGGCGACTACGTCCTGGCCGGCGGCGAGGCGCCGGTGCTGGTCATGGTCGAGGCGGTGGCCCGGCTGCTGCCCGGCGTCCTCGGCAACGCCGCCTCCCACCAGGACGACTCCTTCGCCCCCGGCGCGATGGCCGACCTCCTGGAGGGCCCCGTCTACACCAAGCCTCCCGAGTGGCGCGGCCGCGGCATCCCCGAGGTACTGCTCAGCGGCCACCACGGCAAGATCGCCCGCTGGCGCCGCGACGAGGCCTTCCGCCGCACCGACGTCAACCGCCCCGATCTGATCGAGCGCGCCGACCCCGCCGCGTTCGACAAACACGACCGCGCGATCCTGGCCGCTCTTGGCTGGTCGGCGGGCGAGGACGGCCGATTTGGGCGGGGGACCGGGGCCGTGGAAGAATAGGCCGCTGCTGTGTGCGTCCGGCGCGCGCCCCTGCCACAGGGGGAACGACGCCCGCCCGACGGAACGGCATCCGAATCATCATTCCGATATCCCGTTGATGACCTGTGGCATCAACGAAGAAAGCAGTAGGTCATGCACCTTCTCGACACCGTCGACGCCTCGTCGCTGCGCAGCGACGTCCCGGCCTTCCGCCCGGGCGACACCGTCAACGTCCACGTCCGCGTCATCGAGGGCAACCGCTCCCGTGTGCAGCAGTTCAAGGGCGTTGTCATCCGCCGTCAGGGCGCCGGCGTGCGCGAGACCTTCACGGTCCGCAAGGTCAGCTTCTCCGTCGGCGTCGAGCGCACCTTCCCGGTGCACACCCCGATCGTCGAGAAGATCGAGGTCGTGACCCGCGGTGACGTCCGTCGCGCCAAGCTGTACTTCCTCCGCGAGCTCCGCGGCAAGGCCGCGAAGATCAAGGAGAAGCGCGACAACTGAGCCGGGCCGTCCCGGAGCACGATTTTTTGCGCCGGGGCAACGCAAACCCACGCTCGCGTACGGCTTCGGGACCCGGCCGGATAAGCTCAGGGCCCGATGAACACCGACGCACAGCTGACGGAGCGCGACCCCTCTCCCACCCCCGACCAGGGGCCGGAGCAGGGGTCGCGCTCCGCGCGTTTGCTTACCCGTGCGGCAGGTCTGCGCCATCGGCCGGCCACCCTGCTCGCGCTCTGTCTGGCCTTTGTGCTGCTGCTCAGCGCGTTCGTGGCACAGCCTTTTCTGATTCCCAGTTCCTCCATGGAGAACACCCTGCAGATCGGGGACCGGGTGCTGGTCAACAAGCTGGCGTACCGTTTCGGCAGCGAGCCGGCGCGGGGCGATGTGGTGGTGTTCGACGGCACGGGCTCCTTCGTTCACAGGGAGCAGGGAGAGAATCCCGTCACGGGGCTGGTGCGCGGAGCCGGTGCGGCGCTGGGCCTGGCCCGGCCCGCCGAGACCGACTACGTCAAGCGTGTGATCGGCATCGGCGGTGACCGTGTGACCTGCTGCGACAAACGGGGGCGGATCGAAGTGAACGGTGAGCCCGTGAGTGAGGCGTATCTCCATCCCGGGGACACGCCGTCCTCGGTGGATTTCGACATCGTGGTGCCGGAGGGCAGGTTGTGGGTCATGGGGGATCACCGCGCCAGATCGAGCGACTCCCGCGACCACCTCGGTGACCCCGGAGGCGGAACCGTCCCGGTGGACAAGGTCATCGGCCGCGCGGACCTGATCACCTGGCCGGCGAGCCGCTGGCGCACCTTCGAGCGCCCACGGTCCTTCGACCGGATACCCACCGCGGCAGGCCCCCATGGGTAACCGCGGACGCCCCCGCCACGGGAACCAGAACGCCGACAAGCCGGGACGCGGTGCCGGCCGGCCCAAGCGGGGCGCCGGCGGGCCGGGACGGGGCACCGACGGCGCGTACGGCGGCTCCGGTCCGTACGGCGACCCTCAGGAATCCGGCGGGAGCGACGGCTCCCGGGCGGACGAGCCGGCGAACGGCAGGCGGGCGGGGCGGTCCGGTACCGGTGGCCGGGCCGAGCGGCGGCGCATGGCGCGGCGCATCAAACGCCGCAGGCAGCGCTCCTACCTCAAGGAAATCCCCATCCTCGTGGGCGTGGCGCTGGCCATCGCCCTCGTCCTGAAGACCTTTCTCGTCCAGGCCTTCGTCATCCCGTCCGGCTCCATGGAGCAGACGATCAAGATCGGCGACCGGGTGCTGGTCGACAAGCTGACGCCGTGGTTCGGCTCCAAGCCGGAGCGCGGCGACGTGGTCGTCTTCAAGGACCCCGGCGGCTGGCTCAAGGGCGAGCAGACCAAGCCCACCGACAGCGGCGCCTTCCAGCCCGTCAAGGACGCCATGACCTTCATCGGGCTGCTGCCGTCGGCCGATGAACAAGACCTGATCAAGCGGGTCGTGGCGGTCGGCGGCGACACCGTCAAATGCTGCGACGAACAGGGCAAGGTCACCGTCAACGGCACCCCGCTGACCGAACCGTACGTCCATCCGGGCAATCCGCCGTCCACGCTGAAGTTCACGGTGACCGTCCCCACCGGACGGATCTTCGTGATGGGCGACCACCGTTCCAACTCCGCGGATTCGCGCTTCCACCTGGACGAGCCGTACCGTGGCACGGTCTCGGAGGAGAGTGTCGTGGGCCGCGCCGTGGTGATCGGCTGGCCGTTCAGCCACTGGCGGCGCCTGGAAGAGCCGGACACCTTTACGACCGTGCACGACGCGCCGGGCGCCAAGGCGTCGGCGGCAGGCGCGCCGCATAGGCTGTCCAACGAGAGTTTGACCGTACTCCCGACCCCTGCGGAACTCCCGCTCGTTATGGGAGTGGTGGGCCTGCACCGGTTGACGGGCGGGCGAGTGCGTGGAGTGAGGAGCAGATGTGGGGGACTTGGCGGTCGGCGCGCGGTCCGGAACCGAAGAGCCCGAAGAGCCGGCGGGGCGTGGTGAGACCGCGCGGCCGGCGACGAGTTCCGTGCATCAGTCATCAGCACAGTCAGGGGCGCAGGCGCAGCGTTCGACTCCGGCGGATCCTTCGGGCACGTCGGACACGTTGGACACGTCAGCGGGCGAGGAGGCGAGCGGCGGCATGAAGAAGGCCAAGAAGCCGCGCGCCTTCTGGAAGGAGCTGCCGATTCTCGTCGGTATCGCCCTGCTCCTCGCGCTGCTGATCAAAACATTCCTGGTGCAGGCCTTCTCGATCCCGTCCGACTCGATGCAGGACACCCTGCAGCGCGGGGACCGGGTGCTGGTCGACAAGCTGACGCCGTGGTTCGGCTCCAAGCCGCAGCGCGGCGAGGTCGTCGTCTTCCACGACCCGGGCGGCTGGCTGAACGAGACGCCGACCCCCGAGCCCAATCCCGTCCAGAAGGTCCTCAGCTTCATCGGCCTGATGCCCTCGGCCGAGGAGAAGGACCTGATCAAGCGGGTCATCGCGGTCGGCGGCGACACCGTCGAGTGCCACGGCACCGGCCCCGTCAAGGTCAATGGCAAGGCCCTCAAGGAAGACTCGTACGTCTTCCCCGGGGCCACCCCCTGCGGCGACCGGGCGTTCGGCCCGATCCACGTCCCCAAGGGCCGGATCTGGGTGATGGGCGACCATCGCGACGACTCCCTCGACTCGCGCTACCACCAGAACCTCAAGGGCAACGGCACGGTCTCGGAGGATGAGGTCGTCGGCCGGGCATTCACCATCGCCTGGCCGATCAACCGCTGGGGGATGCTGCCGGTGCCGGACACCTTCGACCAGCCCGGAATCAACAAGGCCATGGCGGCGACGCCGGCCGCTCTGGGCCTGGCCGGCGCGGTGCCGATCGTGATGTGGCGCCGCCGCAGGCTGACCGGAACACGTAACCCCAGGTAAGGTGCCGTCCCGGATCTTCGACGCGGGCTCGGTCCGCGGGGTGGGAGCGCTGGGATGAGCAGCAGTACGGAACGCAGGACTGACGGCCGCGGCCGGACGACGGGCAGTGCGCTGTCCGGTCTGGCCGTGGCCGTCGGCTGTGTGCTGTTCCTGGGAGGCTTCGTATGGGCGGCGCTGATCTACCGCCCCTATACGGTGCCGACCGATTCGATGACGCCGACGATCGCCGTTGGGGCGCGGGTCCTGGCGGAGAAGGTGGACGGCTCCGAGATACGCCGCGGCGACATCGTCGTCTTCAAGGACTCCACGTGGGGCGACCAGCCGATGGTCAAGCGCGTCGTCGGCGTCGGTGGTGACAAGGTCACCTGCTGCACCGAGCAGGGCCGGCTGACCATCAACGGAACCCCCGTCGAGGAACCGTATCTGCAGGGCAGCGGCCCCGCCTCACCCATCGGTTTCAAGGCCAAGGTCCCCGCCGGCCAGCTCTTCCTGCTCGGTGACCACCGCAGCGACTCCCTCGACTCCCGCGTCCACCTCACCGACGGCGACCACGGCTCCGTACCGCGCAGCGCCGTCAATGCCCGGGTCGACGCGCGCGCCTGGCCGCTCGGCAGCGTCGGCGTGATGCAGCGCCCGGCGGCCTTCTCCGCCCTCCCCGGGGGCACCTCGCAGCCCGGCCCGGTACAGCCCATCACCCTCGCGGTGGTCGCCGGTGCGGTCCTCATCCTCATCGGCGCGGCCTACGGGCCCCTCGCCCGGCGTAGGGCGCGCAAGGGTGCCTGAGAGGCCGCGACGGGGCGCCGAGGAACCGGCCGCGGCCCGTGGGTCAGCGGCCGGTTCCGACGCAGCGGAGGCGAACGCGGTGCGCCAGGTCTCCCGCATCGTGCTGCTCGATCCCGACGACCGGATCCTGCTGCTCCACGGCTTCGAACCGGACCGCCCCGCCGACAGGTGGTGGTTCACCCCCGGGGGCGGCCTGGAAGCCACGGAGACCCGCGAAGAGGCGGCCCGCCGCGAGCTCGCCGAGGAGACCGGCATCGTCGATGCCGTCCTCGGCCCCGTCCTGTGGAAGCGCCGGTGCGCCTTCCCGTTCGACGGGCGGCGCTGGGAGCAGGACGAGTGGTATTACCTGGGACGGACCGACCGGACTGTCACCGACACCGGCGGGCAGACTGACCTGGAGCGACGCAGCGTCTCGGGACTGAGGTGGTGGACTTCGGAGGAACTGTCCGCCTCGCATGAGACGGTGTATCCAACCAGACTCGCCGAGCTGCTGCGCACGCTGCTCGACGAAGGGCCACCCGATGCGCCAGTGCTCCTGGAGACCGAGCGGGTCTGACGCACAATGGGGGGACGCACGGCTGAAGGGGATCTGCCATGAGTGCCGAGGACCTCGAGAAGTACGAGACCGAGATGGAGCTGAAGCTCTACCGGGAGTACCGCGACGTCGTCGGACTGTTCAAATATGTGATCGAGACCGAGCGGCGTTTCTACCTCACCAATGATTACGAGATGCAGGTGCACTCGGTTCAGGGGGAGGTGTTCTTCGAGGTGTCGATGGCTGACGCCTGGGTCTGGGACATGTACCGACCCGCCCGCTTCGTCAAGCAGGTGCGCGTGCTCACGTTCAAGGACGTGAACATCGAGGAGCTCAACAAGAGCGATCTGGATCTTCCGGGCAGCTGAGGCGGCCGGAGCCGCCGGAGTGGGCGGCATGCCCTGGGCCCCCCTTCGCAACCCGGACGGGTGAGCGGGTTATCCACAACCGGCGCACTGTCCACCAAGATCCAATAGTTCGGGGCGGGAGCGTCACAGTCGGTGCCGGAGGTGGTACCGCATGAACGCCATGCAGGCCGGCCGCAGGGCCGGGGACGACGCACAGACCGCGGAGCGGGCACGGAGGGCGCACTCAGGAGCGCCGCCCACGGAACGTAAGCCACCTGCGGGCACGCGCACGGCCGTCGAGCCGGCAACCCCCAGGCCACCGGCTGTCGGACCGGCAGCCGCCAAGCCACCGGCCACCGCTCCGATGATCGCCGAGCCGGGGAACACCGACCCCGCGGAGGCCAAACCCGCCGACGCCCGTCGGCGCGCACTCGGCCGCTATGGCGAAGACCTGGCCGCCCGGCGGCTCATCGAGGCCGGCATGCGCATCCTGGACCGCAACTGGCGCTGCCGCGACGGAGAGATCGACATCGTTGCGGCCGACGGCGACGCCGTAGTGGTCTGCGAGGTCAAAACCCGCCGCGCCGGCTGGTACGAACACCCCATGGCGGCCGTGCGCCCTGAGAAGACCGCCCGGCTGCGGCTGCTCGCCGAACGCTGGCTGGAACGGCACGGCGGCCCGCCACCCGGCGGCGTACGGATCGATGTGATCGGCGTCCTGCTGCCGGCCCGCGGAGCCCCGGTCGTCCAGCACGCACGAGGGGTGGCCTGATGGGATTCGCCCGAACCTGCTCCGTCGCCCTGGTGGGCGTCGAAGGCGTCGTCGTCGAGGTCCAGGCCGACCTGGAACCCGGCGTCGCGGCCTTCACCCTCGTCGGACTGCCCGACAAGAGCCTCATCGAGTCCCGCGAGCGGGTGCGGGCCGCGGTCGTGAACTCCGGCGCCGAGTGGCCGCAGAAAAAGCTCACCGTCGGCCTCAGCCCGGCCTCCGTACCCAAAGGCGGCAGCGGATTCGACCTGGCCGTGGCCTGCGCGGTCCTCGGCGCCGCCGAACGCCTCGACCCCCGCGAACTCACCGACCTGATGATGATCGGCGAACTGGGCCTGGACGGCCGCGTCCGGCCGGTACGCGGCGTGCTGCCCGCCGTACTGGCCGCCGCCGACGCCGGATACCGCCAGGTCGTCGTCCCGGAACAGACCGCCGCCGAAGCCTCGCTGGTCCCCGGCATCTCCGTCCTCGGCGTCCGCAGCCTGCGCCAGCTCATCGCCGTCCTCGCCGACGAACCGGTGCCCGACGAGGAAGATCTCCGTGAAGAAGGCCGCCCCGACCCGCTGCTCGCCGGGCTGGTCGTGCCCGGCACCGGCATCAGCGCGGGCCTGCCACCCGGCGACCACACCCCCGACCTCGCGGACGTCGCAGGCCAGCACAGCGCCCGCCGCGCCCTGGAAGTAGCCGCCGCCGGACGCCACCACATCTTCTTCAAAGGCCCGCCCGGCGCCGGAAAAACCATGCTCGCCGAACGCCTCCCAGGACTCCTGCCGGTGCTGTCCCCCAAGGAATCCCTGGAGGTCACCGCCGTCCACTCGGTGGCCGGCACCCTCCCGCCGGGACAGCCACTCGTCCAAAGGCCGCCCTACTGCGCCCCGCACCACTCCGCGACGATGGCATCCCTCGTGGGCGGCGGCACCGGACTGCCCCGCCCCGGAGCCGTATCCCTGGCCCATCACGGCGTGCTGTTCGTGGACGAGGCCGCCGAATGCAGCCCACGTGTCCTGGACGCACTACGCCAGCCACTGGAATCCGGCCATGTGGTCGTCGCCCGCGCGGCAGGCATGATGCGCATGCCCGCCCGCTTCCTCCTCGCCCTCGCTGCCAACCCCTGCCCGTGCGGACGACACGGCACCACCAGCGGCAGCTGCGAATGCCGGCCGTCCTCCATCCGCCGCTACCGCGCCCGGCTGTCCGGGCCCCTGATGGACCGGGTGGACCTCCGGATCGCCGTGGAACCGGTCGCCCGCGCCGAACTGGTCGCCCTCGGCCGCGGCGCCGAATCCACCGCGGCCGTGGCCGAACGCGTACACGCCGCCCGAGAGCGCGCCGCGGCCCGTCTCGCCGGCACACCGTGGCAGACCAACAGCGAGGTACCCGGCCATGAACTGCGCACCCGCTGGCAGGTCCACCCGGGCGCCCTGGCCCCGGCAGAACGTGACCTCGAATGCGGTCTCCTCACGGCCCGCGGCTTCGACCGAATCCTCCGCGTCGCCTGGACCGCCGCCGACCTGTCCGGCCGCGACCGCCCCACCAGCGAAGACGTCAACTGGGCACTGGAACTCCGCACGGGGGTCCGCCGCGGCGCGCTGACGGCGGTGGGCGGGGGCGGAAGCAAGCGCCAGACCGCGACGACCGCCGCACCTCCGCACGGGCAGGCGTGAGCCATGACCAGGACCGATGCGTGGGGCTTCGCCACGGGTGAACCGGCCAGCGCCATGGAGGACCGCGGCCATGGGCCCGCTCCGACGGCCGAGCCGGGCCACGCCATGCACACGACAGCCGAGTCGCCTCCCGCACAGCCGGTGGCAGCAGGCCGGCGGTCCGCCCACCACGAGGGACACGAACCACAACGCATCGCCCGCGCGGCCCTCACCCGCATCCTCGAACCGGGCGATGAAACCGCCGGCCGCTGGTTACGTGAAATGGGCCCGGTGGCCCTCTGGCAAACCCTCTCCGACGACTCGACGGCCCCCCTCACGGGCGCAACCTCGACCAAGATCGCAGGATTGCGGCTCCGCGCCGCCCGGGCCCGCCCCGCCGCGGACCTCGATGCTGTGACCGCGCTCGGCGGCCGGTTCCTCTGCCCCGGGGACGACGAATGGCCCGGCCAGCTCGACGACCTCGGTGATGCCCGCCCCGTCGGTCTGTGGGTGCGCGGGACGGCCAACCTCAGACTGTGGGCGCTGCGCTCCGTCGCCGTTGTCGGCGCCCGGGCCTGTACCGAATACGGCGCGCACCTCGCCACCATCCTCAGCGCCGGACTCGCCGACCGCGGCTGGGCCGTTGTCTCCGGAGCCGCCTACGGCGTCGACGGCGCAGCTCATCGCGGCGCATTGGCCGCGGACGGCGCGACCGTCGCCGTCATGGCCTCCGGCGTCGACCACCCCTACCCGCGCGGCCACACCGAGTTGATCGGCCGGATCGCCGAACAGGGCCTGGTGGTAGCCGAATTACCACCCGGCGACCACCCCACCCGCAGCCGCTTCATCCAGCGCAATCGCGTCATCGCCGCACTCACCAGAGGCACCGTCGTCGTGGAGGCCGAACTCCGCAGCGGCTCGCTGGTCACCGCCCGGCGAGCGCTGGCCCTCGGGCGCTTCACCATGGGCATGCCGGGCCCGGTCACCAGCGGGCTTTCCGCCGGTGTGCATCAACTCCTGCGCGGCGAGGCCGCGGTGGTCACCGACGCCGACGAGGTCATCGAACTCGTCGGCAGCATCGGCGACCTCGCCCCCGAGCGGCAGGGCCCGACCCGCATCCGCGACCTCCTTGACCCCGTCGCGACGCGTGTACTGGAAGCGCTGCCCGCGCGCGGCAGCTCGGACACCGGCCATCTGGCGGAGGAAGCCGGCACGCCCCGCGATGTCACCCGGAGCAAACTCTTCGAGCTGTTGTCCCTCGGATTCGTTCAAAAGTGCGGGGACGGCTGGGAGTTGGCGCGACGCGCCGAGACGACCGACGGTTCCCGGCGAGGCGGTACTTGACCTGGGGCGAACGGGTGAAAGGGTGAGGGGAATGACCGCAGAATCCAGGTTTGGCGTACTTCGGGGCGCGGACCCGATCCGTGGGGACACGGCGATGCGGCGCAGGGGATGCACGAGGTCCCGCCCGCCGTGTCACCACGTCCGTCCGCACGGTCCTCCGGGGGTCCGCGTCCGGCTCCCTGTCCGGGTCTCGCCACGCCGTACGAGGTAACCCTGAGGTGCGGGCAGCGGAACGTATCTGCGCACGCCCGAACCTGCCATCCTCGCGCACCGCGACGCTTCGGTCACGCTACGCTCACAGGCAATTCAATCCTCATACATCCATCCACCCGCGTCTCGGCAGAACGGCTCAAGGCGACGAATGCCCCAGCACACCTCCGGGTCTGACCGTGCGGCTGTACCACCCGCCGCGCGCGGCAGCGTGCGCCCCGCCCCGCCCACCTCGCTCGACGAGTTGTGGCGCTCATACAAGGCGTCGGGTGACGGGCGGCTGCGGGAACAGCTGATCCTGCACTACTCGCCGCTGGTCAAGTACGTCGCCGGCCGCGTCAGCGTCGGCCTGCCCCCCAACGTCGAACAGGCTGACTTCGTCTCCTCGGGAGTCTTCGGACTGATCGACGCCATCGAGAAGTTCGAACCCGAACGCGCCATCAAGTTCGAGACCTACGCCATCACCCGCATCCGCGGCGCAATGATCGACGAGCTGCGCGCACTGGACTGGATTCCGCGCTCCGTACGGCAGAAGGCCCGTGCCGTCGAACGGGCCTACGCCACCCTCGAAGCGCAACTGCGCCGCACCCCGTCCGAGGCAGAGGTCGCCGAGGAGATGGGCGTTGCGCTGGAGGAACTCCACGGGGTGTTCAGCCAGCTGTCCTTGGCGAATGTGGTGGCGCTGGAAGAGCTGCTGCACGTCGGCGGTGAGGGGGGCGAACGGCTGAGCCTGATGGACACCCTCGAGGACACGGCGGCCGAGAACCCCGTCGAGATCGCCGAGGACCGCGAGCTGCGACGATTGCTCGCGCGCGCCATCAACACCCTCCCCGAACGCGAGAAGACCGTGGTCACGCTCTACTACTACGAAGGCCTCACGCTCGCCGAGATCGGCAACGTCCTCGGTGTCACGGAGAGCCGGGTCAGCCAGATCCACACCAAGTCCGTACTCCAGCTCAGAGCGAAGCTCGCTGACGTCGGACGCTGAGTCGCGTCCTGGACACCAGGACTTCCGTACGCCGTGTCGCCATGCGGAGTGCCACGACGGGCGCGTCATCCGTAGAGTGGTGAGGTGCCCAGGATTCGAGCGGCCTCCGTGGCCGAGCACCGGACGATGCAGCGCGGCGCCCTTCTGGACGCTGCCCGCACCCTGCTGTCCGAAGGCGGAACGGAAGCACTGACCTTCCCCGCCCTCGCCGAGCGCACGGGTCTCGCGCGCTCCTCCGTATACGAGTATTTCCGCTCGCGTGCCGCTGTCGTCGAGGAACTGTGCGCCGTCGACTTCCCGGTCTGGGCCGCTGAGGTGGAAGCGGCGATGGAGCGCGTCGACACGCCCGAGCAGAAGGTCGAGGCGTATGTGCGCCGGCAGCTCGCCTTGGTCGGCGACCGGCGCCACCGCGCCGTCGTCGCCATTTCGGCCGGCGAGCTGGACGCCGGCGCACGCGAGAAAATTCGCGCGGCGCACGGCGGGCTGATCGCCATGATCGTCGAGGCGCTCGCCGCCCTCGGCCACGCACAGCCCCGACTCGCGGCCATGCTCCTCCAGGGAGTCGTCGACGCCGCGGTCCGTCGCATCGAACTCGGCGCCGCAGAAGACCCGGATGAGATCACAGAGGCGGCGGTCGCGATGGTGCTCCGCGGCGTCAGCGGCTGAGGGGGCCTCCCCCCCGGCCCCGCCCCCCTCCCGCCCCACCTCCACCGCCCCGAACACTCGTTGACCCCGCAGCCCGCAGCCCGCAGCCCGCAGCCCGCAGCCCGCAGCCCGCAGCCCGCAGCCCGCAGCCCGCAGCCCGCAGCCCGCAGCCCGCAGCCCGCAGCCCG
>NZ_JBICXQ010000015.1:197272-204322 GCF_043200375.1 Streptomyces sp. NPDC048434
AGCAGCCCCAGGTAAGCCGTCGGCTCGTCGCATAGTGACGTCGAGCCCTCGCTGTGCAGGGCTGCCTGCCTCCGCGGTGGGTCGATGCCCGTGCGCGGCGCCGCCGCCCCCTTGCCTTGGCCCGTCTCACGCCCCGGCGGTCACGGCTGCCGGGTGATCACCCACCACCCCGCCGGAGGCCGTGCCACTGTCCATCCCGCCGCCGCTGCGCGTCCTCCTCGGTCCCAGGCGGCCGTGCCCGATGGAGCCGGCCGAGTGCCCAGAGCGCTGCGGCCGCGAGCCCGGCTGCTGCCAAGAGGGCAGTTCCTGTTGGCGCCGACCTTCCCACCTGAGCTGCTGGTTTTGTCGATACCGCTGAATTCGGTGGTTCTGATGGTCCCGAATGCGGGGGAACCGTGCGGCCGGCCGCCGGCACGGGAACGCCGAAGATCGGCAGCAGTCGCGAGGGTCCGCCGCGGAGCATGCTGCGGGGCAGCAAGGACAACGGATCCAGGTAGCTCTTGCCGCGGCGCAGGCCCCAGTGGAGGCATGGCGCCCGGCAGTGGAACGGGCCGCGCTGCAGGACGGCGACCGGCTGGCCTGCGGTGACGCGCTGGCCTTTACGGGCGGTAGGGCGCACGGGCTCGTAGGTAGTGCGTAAAGGGGGACGGCCCGAGCGGAACACCTCGATCGTCAGGACGCCACGGCCGGCGACGGTCCCGGCGTACACAACCCGGCCAGGTGCAGCTGCCCGTACCAGCGCACCGGTGGGCGCGACCAGGTCCACGCCTCGGTGCCCGGCCGCCCAGGGCGACGGAGGCGGCTCCCAGCCGCGTACCACCGTGGGCCCTATGCCTGCGGGACCCGCCACCGGCCACGCCCTGTCCACGCCCACTGCGTCGGGCCGTGCCTCAACCTCGGGACTCGCCCCGACCCCGGGACTCGCCGTGACCCCACCACGTGCCGTGATCCCGCCACGTGCGGTGACCCCACGGTGTGCCGCGCCCCCGGGACGCGTCGCGAGCCTGAGGCGTGTCACCGCCTCGCCACGTGTCACCCCCTGGGCAGGTGTCCTGCCCTCCGGGTGTCCCAGCCCCTCGGCACGTGCCGCACCCGCAGGCCGGTCGGACGCCCCTTCCACCCCGCGCTCCGCCGTCGCGGCCGAGGACGGAGCGGCGGCAGCGCTCGCGGGCGCGGGGGACAGAAGGGTGAGCACCGCAGTGACGGCGGGGGCCAGCACTACACCCACTGCGCGGGCCGGGAAGAAGCAGCTCGGCCCATACCTGGTCAGCCCTCCGTGTGGTGCCGGCGGTAAGGACGCCGACGGCCGGAAGCGTGACCGGGGAGGGAGGGCCGGGGGCGTGCGGACCGGGGGAGGGAGAGGACGGCGACAGGGAGAGGGACGGGGAAGGAGATCCGTTGGGCGCCGCCGCGGGTGGCTGCGGGTCGTCCCGAGTTGCTCGCCGTCGGCCGGTTTCGGGAAGTGTCCGCGGAAGCCGCTGACGGTATCGAGGATCCTGGTCGAGCCGGAGTGTCGTCGAGGGCTTCGCCGGGCGGCCCGTCGCGGGCTCTGGCGCGGGGGCCGTTGTGGGTTCGGTTGCGTGTTCCGTCGCATGTCCCGACGGTGGCGCAGTCCGCCGCGGCGTGGGGATCTTGGTCCGAAGCTGTGGATCGGAGGGCGGTTGTGGACAACGGTGTCACCCGCCCGGGGCTCGAAATGGTGTGTGTCGCCCGGTGCATCGCCAGTCCCGTACACTTCTGATGGCGATCCGGGTCACCGGGTCGACTTCGCACGCCCCGCCGTCAGCGCACCAGTCCCTTTCGGGCAGCACGACGGCCGCGCTCCTCGGTCCTCGGACGGCTCCGCAAGGTGCCTTCCCCGGCAGGCGCGTCGGGGCGTCAGGCACCGCGGCCGACCGGCCGCAGTGGAACCGAGAAAAACAAGGAGTACGGCCATGGCCGTCGTCACGATGCGGGAGCTGCTGGAGAGCGGCGTCCATTTCGGGCACCAGACCCGTCGCTGGAACCCGAAGATGAAGCGCTTCATCTTCACCGAGCGCAACGGCATCTACATCATTGACCTGCTCCAGTCGCTGTCGTACATCGACCGCGCCTACGAGTTCGTCAAGGAGACCGTCGCCCACGGCGGCTCCGTCATGTTCGTCGGCACGAAGAAGCAGGCCCAGGAGGCCATTGCCGAGCAGGCGACCCGCGTGGGCATGCCCTACGTGAACCAGCGCTGGCTCGGCGGCATGCTGACCAACTTCTCGACCGTCTACAAGCGCCTGCAGCGCCTGAAGGAGCTCGAGCAGATCGACTTCGAGGATGTGGCCGCCTCCGGCCTCACCAAGAAGGAGCTCCTGGTTCTCTCCCGCGAGAAGGCCAAGCTGGAGAAGACCCTCGGCGGTATCCGCGAGATGCAGAAGGTGCCCAGCGCCGTCTGGATCGTGGACACCAAGAAGGAGCACATTGCCGTCGGTGAGGCGCGCAAGCTCAACATCCCGGTCGTCGCGATCCTCGACACCAACTGCGACCCGGACGAGGTCGACTACAAGATCCCGGGCAACGACGACGCCATCCGCTCCGTCACCCTGCTCACCCGCGTGATCGCCGACGCCGTCGCCGAGGGCCTCATCGCCCGCTCCGGTGCCGCCACCGGCGACCAGAAGCCCGGCGAGAAGGCTGCTGCCGCCGAGCCGCTGGCCGAGTGGGAGCGCGACCTGCTCGAGGGCGAGAAGAAGGCGGACTCCGACGAGGCTGCCGAGAAGCCCGCCGAGGCCCCGGCCGCCGAGGCCCCCGCCGCCGCGGACGCCGAGGCCGAGAAGCCGGCTGAGGCCCCCGTCGCCGAGGCCCCCGTCGCCGAGGCCCCCGAGGCCGAGAAGCCGGCCGCGGACGCCGAGCAGGCCTGACCCGCAGTATCCGGCTGATGACGGCGGGGGAGGGCGCCACAAACGCCGCCCCCGCCGTCCACCCGTAGATCTTTCGACTTCGAGAAGAGATTCACAGACCATGGCGAACTACACCGCCGCTGACGTCAAGAAGCTCCGCGAGCTCACCGGCGCCGGCATGATGGACTGCAAGAAGGCCCTGGACGAGGCCGACGGCAACGTCGACAAGGCCGTGGAGATCCTGCGCGTCAAGGGTCAGAAGGGCGTCGCCAAGCGCGAGAGCCGTTCGGCCGAGAACGGTGCCGTCGTCTCCCTCATCGCCGACGACAAGTCCGCGGGCGTGCTGGTCGAGCTGAAGTGCGAGACGGACTTCGTCGCCAAGGGTGACAAGTTCCAGGCCGTCGCCAACACGCTCGCCGCCCACGTCGCCGCCACCAAGCCGGCCGACCTGGAGTCCCTGCTCGCCTCCGAGATCGAGGCCGGCAAGACCGTCCAGGCGTACGTGGACGAGGCCAACGCCACCCTCGGCGAGAAGATCGTCCTGGACCGCTTCGCGCAGTTCACCGACGGTTTCGTGGCCGCGTACATGCACCGCACCATGCCCGACCTCCCGCCGCAGGTCGGCGTCCTGGTCGAGCTGGACAAGGAGAACGCCGAGGTCGCCAAGGACGTCGCGCAGCACATTGCCGCGTTCGCGCCGAAGTTCCTCTCCAAGGACGACATCCCGGCCGACGTCGTCGAGAACGAGCGTCGTGTCGCCGAGGCCACCGCGAAGGAGGAGGGCAAGCCCGAGGCTGCTCTTCCGAAGATCGTCGAGGGTCGCGTCAACGGTTTCTTCAAGGAGAACACGCTGCTCGCGCAGCCGTTCGCCAAGGACAACAAGAAGACCGTCCAGAAGGTTCTGGACGAGGCCGGTGTCACGCTGAAGCGCTTCGCGCGCATCCGCGTCGGCGCCTGAGCCTGTCGCGAAGGCAGCGAATGACCTGCGACCCCGCTAGGGTCGTACGCAGTCGGCCGCTCAACGGCCGGCCGCAGATGTGACGAGGAGGCCATTGCCGCACAGGGATCTGAACCAGACCCACGGCAATGGCCTTCTTCGTATGTGCACGAGGAGAGCTCAATGATTCACGGTGCCGACGGCGCGCACACAGAACATGCCGGTCACGGCGGCAGGCGACGCTTCCTGCTGAAGCTGTCGGGCGAAGCGTTCGCCGGCGGCGGCGGACTGGGCGTCGACCCCGACGTCGTGCACGCGATGGCCCGCGAGATCGCCGCAGTGGTGCGCGAAGGCTACGAGATCGCCATCGTGATCGGCGGCGGAAACTTCTTCCGCGGCGCCGAACTCCAGCAGCGCGGCATGGACCGGGCACGCTCCGACTACATGGGCATGCTCGGCACGGTCATGAACTGTCTGGCCCTCCAGGACTTCCTGGAGAAGGAGGGCATCGACTCCCGCGTCCAGACGGCCATCACCATGGGACAGGTTGCGGAGCCGTACATTCCGCTGCGTGCGGTGCGCCACCTGGAGAAGGGCCGGGTCGTCATCTTCGGCGCCGGCATGGGCATGCCGTACTTCTCCACCGACACCACCGCCGCCCAGCGCGCCCTGGAGATCGACGCCGAGGCCATGCTGATGGGCAAGAACGGGGTGGACGGGGTCTACGACTCCGACCCCAAGAAGAACCCCGACGCGGTGAAGTTCGACGCCCTCGAATACGGCGAGGTCATCACCCGGGACCTGAAGATCGCCGACGCCACCGCCATCACCCTGTGCCGGGACAACAAGCTCCCGATCCTCGTGTTCGAACTGCTCGCCGAGGGCAACATCGCGCGCGCGGTGAAGGGTGAGAAGATCGGCACGCTCGTCAGCGATCAGGGCACCCGGGCCTGACGGCCCCAACTGCCGTGATTCCGTGCGGGCATCGGCCTGTACGGGCGGCAGCCTCCGGCCGGGGCAAGACCCGGTACGGGGATGGACAACGGCCTGCCGGTCGGACACCGTGCAGGTGAAGACGCGCGGCAGGGGCGAGGCTCTGCTTCTTACCGAACAGACCAGGAGCAAGTGGTGATCGAAGAGATCCTCCTCGAGGCCGAGGAGAAGATGGAGAAGGCCGTCGTGGTCGCCAAGGAGGACTTCGCCGCGATTCGCACCGGACGTGCGCATCCGGCGATGTTCAACAAGATCGTGGCGGACTACTACGGTGCGATGACGCCGATCAACCAGCTGGCGTCGTTCTCGGTGCCCGAACCGCGGATGGCCGTGGTGACCCCGTTCGACAAGAGCGCACTGCGCAACATCGAGCAGGCCATCCGCGACTCCGACCTCGGCGTCAACCCGAGCAACGACGGCAACATCATCCGGGTGACGTTCCCCGAGCTGACCGAGGAGCGCCGCAAGGAGTTCATCAAGGTCGCCAAGAACAAGGGCGAGGACGCGAAGATCTCGATCCGCAGCGTGCGCCGCAAGGCCAAGGAGACCCTCGACAAGCTCGTCAAGGACAAGGAAACCGGCGAGGACGAGGTGCGCCGCGCCGAGAAGGAGCTCGACGACACCACTGCGAAGTACGTCGCGCAGGTGGACGAGCTGCTCAAGCACAAGGAATCCGAGCTCCTCGAGGTCTGATGAACGAGTCTTCCTGGGGGGCCGCCCCGCCCGGCGCCGGTCAATGGGGTCCGCCCGACCACGGACCGGCTTCCTCGCTTCGCGGGGTGGCGCCCCCCGCCCCGGCGGGTCCCGTGCACGACTGGGGCGACGCGGCGCAGACTCGGCCCATGCCGTTCGTGCCCGGGCCAGGCGGACACCAGGACGATGACCGGGAACAACGGGACATCCGGGATAGCCGGGACCACCCGGACGACCGGGGGGCGGCTCGACTGAGCGGCCCCCTGTTCCGCGACGAAAAGCCGCAGGAGCCCATGCCCACCTCTCTTTCCGGGTCCGACAGCTCGCCGGACTCAGAGAAGCCGAAGAAGAAGAGCGCGGGCCGCAACCTGCGCGCCGCGATAGGGGTCGGTATCGGCCTCGGCGTGATCATCGTTGCGTCGCTCTTCGTCTACAAGCCTGTCTTCATCGGCGTGATAGCGATCGCCGTTGTCGTGGGCCTGTGGGAGCTGACCTCGCGGCTGGCGGAGCGCAAGGACATCAAGGTGCCGCTGGTGCCGCTCGCGGTCGGTGGCACCGCCATGGTGGCCGCCGGGTATATCCGCGGTGCCGAGGGCGCCTGGGTGGCGATGGCGCTCACCGCGCTGGCCATCCTCGTCTGGCGGATGACCGAGGCGCCCGAGAACTATCTGCGGGATGTCACCGCCGGTGTCTTCGCGGCCTTCTATGTGCCCTTCCTCGCGACGTTCGTGGCGCTGATGCTCGCGGCCGAGCCCGACGGGCCGGAGCGGGTGTTGACCTTCCTGCTGCTGACGGTCGTCAGCGACACCGGTGCGTACGCGGTCGGCTGGCGGTTCGGCAGGCACAAGCTCGCGCCGCGCATCAGCCCCGGCAAGACCCGCGAGGGACTCGTCGGCGCGGTGCTCTTCGCGATGGTGGCCGGCGCGCTGTGCATGGAATTCCTGATCAAGCACGGCGCCTGGTGGCAGGGCCTGCTGCTCGGCCTCGCGGTCGCGGCCAGCGCCACCCTTGGCGACCTCGGCGAATCCATGATCAAGCGCGATCTCGGCATCAAGGACATGGGCACCCTGCTCCCCGGTCACGGCGGCATCATGGACCGCCTCGACTCCCTGCTGCCGACCGCCCCGGTCGTCTGGCTGCTGTTCGTGATCTTTGTGGGGTCCGGCTGATCCCAGGGTTTTGGTTGTCGCAGGGAGGAGCGGGGGGCCGGATTTCGTCCCACTGACCGGCTCCTCACCTACGACGGGTTTCCCGATGTCCGAAGAGGGGCCTGCCGCACCATGCGGCAGGCCCCACTTCGCGGGTCTGCGACGCAGCGATGGCCCAGGCTGAACTTGATCGGCCGGCTCACCTCCGCCGGGCTCCGCCCCGCACCCGAAGCGCCTTCTGACTGACGATTCCCGTCCTGATGACGATTCCCGTCGGGCTCGCCGCAGGGGCGTAGGAGCGGAACTACTGGCGTAGCCCCAATACCGGTGACTTTGGGGTGTTCGGGTCGTTGGGAGTGGTGTGCCAAGGCCCGGACAGGTGAAGTCGTCGGTGGATGACCGGCTTTCGGAC